>JBEGTV010000154.1:0-6457 GCA_041179225.1 Deinococcota bacterium
GGCTAAACTTGCCAATCTCAAACCGAGGGAACAAAAGAGTTATCAGCAAAGCCTAAAAATCTTGCGTGATAATTATGCGACATTAAAAACGGCGGTGGAGGAAGCTGAAGCTCGAGGGGAACTGAACGCCAACTTAAAAACAGCCCGAAACCTAAAAGCCTTGGGAATGAGCTTAGAGCAAATTGCAGCCGCAACGGGACTGAATGCAGAAGAACTCGAGCAGAACGGAATTTCTTAGACTCGAGAAAACCAAACCCCACTCGAGATGGCAGGGTCTTGCCTTTTGCCTGCTTATGCCTTCCACAGCTACAAGCAAATGGCTCGAGCGGATTGAGATTATCAGACTTGTCAATCAAGTAAAAATTATATTATTTTTTGCTAGTACCTTCTTTAATTCTTTTTCAAGCTGAATCCTGTTTTCGTATAGCGCAATTATAAAAAAACTACTTCGGTTTTGATTGATTCTTGTATAATACAAAGCGTCTGATTTATCTCCAAAACCATCAACCTGAATAATATTAGTGAAAAACACTTTTCTTTTGAAAATTAATGCTCTAATTGCAATATGATCATCATGTATCTCAAGAGCGTTAGTCAAAATTGTGCTGCAACCAATTATAGTTACAAAAATACCTAAGGGAATCATGTGATCAACTTGAGTAGAATCAGCAGTGAAAAAGTAAATACTGCCACCTAAAGTAATCACTAGCGTAAGAAAACCGAAAAAAAACTTGAGTGATTTTTTAATACTAAAACTCATTTTTCTCCTAGGCAGTATAAACTGTAATAATCTAAATCAACTATCCATAGGGCGATGCGTGTGATCGCCCCTACGGGACGATACTTATGTGCGACTTAATTTCAAACTTAAAGATGCCGATGCCTCACTCGAGCAGCAACCGCGCTGCTTTTAGCTCGAGTTTCGAGAATTTTGGCAAGGCAGCACTGAGCCTAGCAAGGGGTGAAAAACCAATTTCATTTGATACGAGCCGTACCTGCTCGAGCCGAGGCGAACTGATGCACTGATTCGGCTCGAGTTCGCCTTTTTCTAGGGCGCGTTCAAGACGTTTTTCAATTGTGATAACCTGTACACCATTTTTTTGAGCTAATTCTTCTAAAGTCATGCCTACACGGTAATCTTCAAGAACGCTGTCTGGAACTTCGATGGTCATGGTTTTTGGGGTTTCAACCACTTCTAGGGCTTCTAAGGCTTTTGGGGTCAATCGTTGAGTGCTGTCTAAATACCCGTCTATACGCAGTAGCTCGAGTAAACGCTCAGCTTCTGGGTTGCTAAAGGCTGGGTTGACTTCTTTGACTATCCGTACCAAATTGGGTTTCTTAAAAAAATCTGAGGTCACACCGCGTAAATGCTCCAATGTCCGACGAGTCCAAATCGGCATTGGATTGGGAATTTCAAGGTCGCATTGGTCGCAAGTGCTAAATGGGGTTTCTTCACCAAAATACTCGAGAATGGCTTTGGCTCGGCAAGTTTTACTGGCGGCATAGCCAAGGATCTGCTCGAGCATCTGGGTCTTGTGGTGCTTTAATTCCTCTAAGGCTTTAACCCGAAAATTTGGGGCTGATTCGGCAATTTTGGCTCTTAAAAAACCACCTTGGGCAGCTAGGCGCTCTAATGCGCCAACCGTCTCGAGATGATTATAGGCAACTCGGATTTTATTACTGGGGATTTGTAAGTTACGTTCTAAATCCAGAATCCGAATCGAAACCTGATTTTGAGCATCCCTTGCTGCATGAAAATACGCCCACAAACGTTTTAATTCGTGCTGGCTAGGGGTACTGGTTTCTATAAAATGGGCTTGTAAATCCTTATCCTTGGGGTCAAATAACAACCAGCACTGGGCGGGTTTGCCGTCACGTCCAGCCCGTCCTGCTTCTTGGTAATAGGCTTCTAATGTGCCAGGAATGCGGTAATGGATGACAAAGCGAACATCTTTTTTGTCTACGCCCATGCCAAAAGCATTGGTGGCAATCACCACTTCGATTTTACCGACCTTAAAGGCATCCTGCACGGCATTTCGAGTAGTGGTCTCGAGCGCGGCATGGTATGGACTGGCTTTGATGCCCCAGCTTTGCAACTCCAAAGCCAAATCCTCGGCTTCGCGGCGTGTCCCAGCATAGACCAAACCGGGCTTGGGCAAACGGGTGATTAAATCACGCAGTGCCTCGAGTTTTGTGGCTTCACCCAGCACTTCCCAGACTCGGTAAGCTAAATTCGGACGGTTAAACCCCGTCACCAAAGCAAATGGCTGCTCGAGTTTTAAGGATGCCACAATGTCACGCTGAACCGCTTTGGTGGCAGTGGCAGTCACAGCAGTCACGGGCGGATTCCCGAGGGCTACTCGAGCCTCATGTAATAATTGGTAATCTGGTCGGAAATCATGTCCCCATTGCGAAACACAGTGAGCTTCATCTATCACCAAGCGCGAAACACTGATTTTTTGTAAATGTTCCAAAACGGCTTTAGAACGCAGTCGCTCTGGCGCAAGATAAAGCATTTTAACACTCGAGGCTTTTTGTAAGGCTTGTATCTGCTCATCTTCCGATAATCCAGAATGCAGTGCCACTGCCTTGACCCCAAGTTTCTCGAGACTTGCCACTTGGTCGCGCATGAGTGCAATTAATGGACTGACCACCACGGTTAGACCACTTGCCACGACTGCTGGCAACTGATAGGTCAGGCTTTTACCCGCACCTGTCGGCATCACCCCAAGGACATCCAAGCCAGCCGTCGCTGCTTCAATCACTTCGCGTTGCCCGATACGAAAACTTGGCAGGCGAAAAACCTTTTGCAACGCATAATCAATGTCCATTGGCTCGAGTATACGCGAGATACTGTGGTGAGTATACGCGAGATACCTATAAAAACTGTAAACTTAAGCCATGACCTTAGAAAAAATTGCATTAGCGGCAAAAGCAGCCTCCTTAGATGGATGGTTACTCTATGATTTTCGTGGCATCAATCCACTGTCATTGCAACTCTTAGGCTTTAACGGCAAGAGTTTCCTCTCGAGACGCTGGTTTTTATATGTGCCAGCCGAAGGCACGCCAAGCCTGATTTGTCACCGCATCGAAGCTGGAACATGGAAAAAGCTCTTAAATCACGAACATTATGTGCAGATTGTCTACTCGAGCCATGAAGAACTCGATGCGGCACTTGCCAAAATACTCGCGAGTCAGAAAAAGGTTGCTATGGAATACAGTCCTCGTGGCGCAGTACCATATGTTAGCCGTGTAGATGCTGGGACACTCGAGCGGGTGCGTGAACATGGGGTAGAAATCATCCCTAGTGCCGATTTACTGCAACAATGGCTGACATGGGATGAAGCCGATGAAATTGCTCACCAAACAGCCGTAACCAGTGTCATCCGAGCTAAAGATGCCGCCTTTGCGCTGATTGACCAAAGGCTTAAAGCCAAAGAAGCCATCACCGAACTCGAGGTGCAAAACCTGATTATGCAATGCTTTTCCGAGGATGGTTTACGCGCCGACCATCCCGCCAATGTCAGTTTTGGTGGTCATGCTGGCGATCCACATTACGAAATCACGCCAGAATCAAACCGTACCCTCGAGATGGGGCAGTGCGTGCTGATTGACCTCTGGGCAGGGCTTTCAGACCGACCAATGGCAGATGTCACCTTTGTCGGCTTTGCGGGCGAACCCACACCCGAATACCTAAAGATTTGGCAAGCTGTGGCTGCTGCAAGAGACGCGGCAATAAAGATGCTCACCACCCAAACCAAGCTCCAAGGTTGGATGGCAGACAAAGCCGCTAGGGACATCATAAATGCTGCTGGGTATGCCGATGCCTTTACCCACCGTCTCGGACACAGCCTAGGGCGCAACCATGCACACGGCGACGGGGCAAATCTCGATAACCTCGAGACACATGACACCCGCCTGCTTGTACCACGTACCGCCGTAACAATTGAACCGGGTGTGTACTTAGAACACCTTGGTATTCGCAGCGAAGTTAATGTTCTGATTCTCGAAAATGGCGCTCGAGTCACCACACCGATTCAGGATACGCCATATATTTTAGGAAATTGATTTTCGCAGATGGTGGCACTGGAGTTCTGAAATTTCTCGAGCCTCAAAAATTAAACCCCTTTGCATAACAAAGGGGTTTTGGTGGAGATGAGGGGATTTGAACCCCTGACCTCTTGAGTGCGATTCAAGCGCGCTCCCAACTGCGCCACATCCCCACACAGACTCGCACAATATCACAAGCACAACCCAAGTGTGTTAATCTTCGCGGATTGTGAGTACAGTTGTTTACGAAGCTATTTACCCGCCACCGCAGTTCTCGAGATAACGCAGCTTATTTTTTCGTTCTCGAGTAGGAGGTACTTATGGCAGGTCATAGCAAATGGGCGCAAATTAAACGCAAAAAAGCAGTTACTGATAAAAAACGAGCCGCAATGTTTTCAAAGCACTTGGCTGCAATTACGGCAGCAGTCCGAAGCGGCGGCAGTGGCGACGTAGCAGCCAACCTGAGCTTAAAAAATGCCTTGTCTTTAGCCAAACGCGATGGTGTTCCAGCCGATAACATCAGCAATGCAATCAAAAAAGCCCTTGGCGGTGGCGAAGCCGCCAATCTTGACGAAGTGGTCTATGAAGGGTATGCCGTGGCGGGTGTGGCAGTGATGGTTTATGGTTTAACCAATAATCGTAACCGCACGGCTGGCGAGGTTCGACATGCGTTCACCAAACACGGTGGCAGCATGAGTGGAGGTGTGGCATGGATGTTCGAGCGCAAGGGCTTGATTACTTTGGCTAAAAATGATGATGACACACAACTCTTGGCAATGGATTTAGGTGCAGATGACTTTGAAATCTATGATGATGAAGGCGAACCACGAATGGATGTCTACACCGCCTTTGCCGATATGATTAACGTGGCGGAAGGGTTTCGTAAAGCTGGACTCGAGCCAATCAGTGTTGAATTTACCAGCTTGGCAGAAAATATCGTTGAAGTCAGCGCCGAAGATGCACCAAAAGTAGCGCGGATTCTCGAGGCTTTAGAAGAACTCGATGATGTTCAAAGTGTTTACAGCAACGCAAATCTCGAGGCTTTAGAGGATTGAATATTTTCTTTAGTTTCTTAAGCGAGTACGCCAATTTACCGATGTCTGAATACGCAATTTTTCGGTAAACTGGTCTCATGATTCCTAAACTTGTTGACTTGAAAACCGCCTCAGATGATGAATTGTTGCTGCATCATGAATTTTGGAATGCTCGGCGAGCCGAAATTCTTCCAGACGACCCTCCGATTCCTTGGGAAGAACGCCGCCGTTGGCTTACTCTTGTTTTCTGAATTAAACCAAGACTACCTAAAGCATTCGCTCGAGAATGCCCCAACTGACCAATATGAACTGGTTTGGTATGATTGTCAGTACCCAGATGATCAAGCAGAATTACAAAAAATCTGTGCTGTTTTTGAGGTGATGAACACCGCCCCTAGGGGTGAACTCGAGTTTAATGACTGGAAAGCCACTCCAGAAAAATTATTGCAAGACGCAGCCAATGCCAAGAAGAACGAACAGCAATGGTGGCTCTGCATTGCTAAGCACAAACAAACTGGTCATTATGCTGGGTTCACCGAAACAGGCTGGCATCACAATCGTCCTAAAATTGCTGGGCAGTACGGCACAGGTGTAGACCCAACGCACCGAGGACACGGTTTAGGGGCATGGTTAAAAGCCGTGATGATTGAACGTATTTTACGAGAACGTCCAAGTGTCAATTGCATCCGCACAGGTAATGCTGACAGCAACGAACCGATGCTAAAAATCAATCACAGTTTAGGGTTTAAGCCTTTTAGAGACCGAATCGAATGGCAAGTGGATGTCGAAAAAACCCTGAAAATTTTGCGCTCGAAAATGCTGAGCTTGGTCTAGCACCAAAACCTTAGACCACTTTGAGCAGTTGAGCAATCTGCTGCATTTGCTGCTGGCTTAATGCCCCTAGCTCTAAGGTTTTGGCGTTCTCTTCGACTTGTTTAACAGTTCTAAATCCCGGAATCGGAATGGTTTTATCACTTCGCGCCAATAACCAACCCAGCGCTCCTTGGGTCAAGCTACGACCATCGGCACAAAGTATTTCTCTGATTGCCTCGAGCTTAGCTAACCAAATTGGGTTTGGCTGCCCGTTCTTAAAGTATGCCATCCATTCGGGTGAAACATGACGAATATCAGTGCTTTCTAATGTCGAACCATTAGAAAATTTTCCCGTTAAAATGCCCATACCAAGCGGACCTCGGTTAATGCTGGATAAACTTTGCTGCTCGAGAAAAGTGATCATTGGGTGGTTATCCTCAAAGATATTTTGTTGATGCTGAATCGCTACGCAATTTGCACCATCTGCAAACACCTTGGCTCGAGTTGGGTCGTCGGTACTCCAACCATAAGCACGAATCAAACCTTCCGAGACCAATTGC
>JBEGTV010000155.1:0-6448 GCA_041179225.1 Deinococcota bacterium
AGGACCGCGAGCCAGTATTTCAATACGTCTTCCTTCAACTCGGGTGGTTGATCTTTTATTACCTTCTCGGTCAGTCCAAGATTCGTTGACCAGTCTACCCAAAACCATAATCGGATCGCCTTTTTTTAGTTCTCCGGCGGCTTCTGCGAGGTCGCGCCACAAATTAACCTCAACATAATGGGTTTTTTCTTGCCAATTGCCAGTCTTGTCTTTCCATGATTCGTTTACTGCAATAGAAATGGTGGTTACAGCATCGCCTGATGGGGTGTAACGAAGTTCTGAATCGCGGGTTAAAGTGCCAATCAGCACAACTTCGTTCAGGGCGTTGGTCAGACGCTTACCGCCGACACTATCGGTCACGAGCGGTTCGGCTCGAGTTCCGTATTGGGCAATTTCGACCCGTAAGGCTTTGACATTAACCGCACTGCGTTTTTGTCCTTCGGGAGTTTCCCAAGTGCGAAATTCCAAAGAACCTTCGACCAGCACAGGATCGCCAGCTTTTAAGTTACCATCGGTCATGCGTTCAGCTTGTTGTCCGAGAATACTGACCCGATGATACCAAGGCAGTACGCGGGCGCGACCATCGTTGCCCATGACATTATCTTCGCCAGCCACGGTTAAATCCGCCACGGCAATGCCGCTTGGGGTATAACGCAAGTCTGGGTCTTTAGCCAATGCGCCCATCAAATAAACGTGATTTAAGCCTCTTGCCATGTTCTTCCTCTTCTCGAGCCTTGGCTCTCAATACTGGTATTTAGCGAAATAATCTCGAGTCTGCGTTTTTGGGCTGCTCGAGCAAAGTACCTTAAGCCGATTTTTTGGACTTCCATTCCGGACGTTGTTTGACTACCATTACACGACGCACATGGTCACGTAAACGCAAGGATGTTTGGATCGTGTTGGTTGCAGCTTCGGGAAGGTCTAAGCGATAGACCAAAAAGTAGGCTTGTGAATCCTTTTTGATTTGGTACGCCAATTTCTTATTGCCCCACTCGTCGAGTTGGGCGACTGTTCCACCACCGTTTTTGACTGCATTCTCGATGTATTCTTTTTCCACAGCGATTTGGCTTTGGTCTAAGTTCGGGTTGAGCAGCACATTTAAATCATAATTTGCCATAATTATTTCACCTCCTTGTAGACATAAAGTCACACCGCGATACGCGGCGCGAGGCAAGACTATAACAGGTGGTGCGACTACACACAAGGGAAAAGACGCACCACGCATTCCACCAAACTTGTGTTAAACTGTTTTCAATGCTAAAAGCTGTGAATTCTTTTCAAAAGCGGGCGTTATCAAAGGAGGCTACACCGAGTGTCAATTGAGTCTGGGGCAGTGGTAGAAGGAAAAGTCACGCGAGTTACCGATTTCGGCGCGTTCGTAGAAATAAAAGATACTGGCGAGACTGGTTTGGTTCACATCTCGCAAATTGCACATGAATTTGTGCGGTCAGTTTCTGAACACTTACGTGACGGACAGGAAATCACCGTGAAAGTTCTAGGTAGGGACGAAAAGGGACGCTTGGATTTAAGCATCAAAGAACTCCAAGATACACCCGAAGAAATCCCTAAGCCCAAACGAATCGGCAAGCAAGCACCTGCTTTTGAAGCCAAACTTCGTGCCTTTATGCGCGATGCCAAAGACCGAACCACCAGTGGTATGGGTGGGGGTCCTGAGAAGAAAAAGAAGAAAAAATAAGTTTTAACTCGAGAAACCGCTAAGTAAAGAACTTAGCGGTTTTGTCGTTATTTAAGTAACGGAACTTCTTGGCAAGGGTTCAGCCAGATTTTTGGTTTTTATGACTCGAGTAACCAAACAATTATCTGTACAATGCCTTGTGACTGGTCTGAGTAATCAAAAACAAATCGCGGCTCGAGTGGCACTGCTAGGTGGCTTATTGGTTTTTGCCTTAAAACTGCTTGGGGCTTGGTTGACTGGTTCGGTGGGTGTGCTTTCGGATGCTTTAGAAAGTACCGTCAATATCGCGGCGGCTATTGTTACTGCTTGGGCTATTGGAATTGCGTCTCGTCCACCAGATAAAGAACATCCTTATGGGCATGACAAAGCTGAAAGTCTTTCGAGTCTGCTCGAAGCATTATTGATTGGTGTGGCGGCGGCATTGGTGATTACTGCTTCCCTGAACAGGTTTTCTCAGCCTAAAATTCTTGTATTCTCGAGTTTTGGTTTTCTAATTACGGTTTTGGCAAGTCTCATTAATTTTACTTTGGGGCGTTACTTGGTTGGCGCAGGAAAAAGATTACATTCCCCAGCCTTAGAAGCAGATGGGCAGCATGTCTTAGCAGATGTGATTACCAGTATTGGTGTTCTTTTTGGGGCTTTGCTCGCCACATGGACACGAATATCTTGGTTAGACCCTGCCTTAGCCCTTGGCGTTGGCGCGTTGCTGCTTTTAACGGCTGCTCGATTGGTGCAACAAAACTTGAATTTGTTAATGGATGCGGCACTCAAGCCAGTTGAACTTGAAAAATTGCAAGGCGTTTTTGAGAAACAAGATCATCTGTACCTCGAAATTCATGACCTTCGCACGCGATTGTCTGGCTCGAGAAGATTTGTGGATTTCCATTTGATTTTACCATCGAATTTAAGTGTTCTCGAGGCACACCAGCGTTGTGACCAACTCGAGAATCAAATTTTAGTAGCCTTGCCCAATGCCAGTGTCACAATTCATGTTGAACCCGAGGAATTTTTGCAAGGTGAGTACCCTGATATGCAGATGGCAAAGCGGGACAAAAACTCGAGTGTAACGCTGTAACCTTCTTCTATGGAACGTATTTTGTTCTTTGATGGTGTCTGTAATCTTTGCAATCGCACAGTCCAATGGGTTATTCGTCAAGATGCTCAACAACATGTGCAATTTGCGGCTTTGCAATCCGAAACTGCCAAATTAAAACTGGGCGCTTTTTCAATTGATCTTGAAAAACTCGAGAGTCTGGTTTTTCTTGAAGACGGCGTGGTGTATACCCATTCGGATGCTGCCCTGCGTTTAGCTCGAGTTTTGGGGTCGCCATGGTCTTGGGTCGGCATTTTAGTCTTTGCGCCAAAATTTATTCGTGATGCTGTCTACAGATTTATTGCTAAGAATCGCTATGCGTGGTTTGGCAAGCAGGAATCGTGCATGATGCCAACACCAGAACTTAAAAAGCGTTTTTTGTGATGATTTACCGTCCTTGGGAAGTCCCGTCTAGCCCACATGCAATGTACATGGAATGGCACAACCTACTTTTTGCACATTGGGCGGTTAAACCTGCGCTGCTCGAGGCACTTGTTCCAAAGGGTTTAACCTTGGAAACCTTTGATGGTTTTGCTTGGCTTGGGGTTGTGCCATTTCAGATGCGTTACACCGCTCCCCGAAAATGGTTGAGTGTGCCTTTTGTTTCGCATTTTGATGAATTGAACTTACGAACCTATGTGACCGACGGTAAAAAACCCGGTGTTTGGTTCTTTAGTTTGGATTGCAATAACCTATTAGCGGTTCGTGCAGCGCGGATAGGATTTCATTTGCCGTATATGGATGCCAAAATGCAGGTGATGAACAGGGGAGACGCTGTGGTGTACTCGAGTGTTCGCACCCATAAACATGAACCAAGTGCAGCGCTTGAGTGTTTATACCGTCCCACAGGCGATGTTTTTAGAAGTCAGTCTGGTTCATTTGAGCATTGGTTGACAGAACGTTATTGTTTGTACAGTGCCAATAATGCACAACAGGTCTTTCGTGGCGAAATTGATCACTCACCTTGGGCATTGCAACCCGCCGAGGCTGAATTCTCGAGCAATTCGATGGCGGGTGGAATTGGTGTTTCACTGGTGTCTAAACCCGAAATTCTACATTTTTCTAAAAAGATTGAAGTTAAAGCATGGTTACTTCATAAATTAGAATAAAAAATTCACAAAACTAGTCTAATTGTGATTTATTTCACACAACTATTCTGCATGATCAAATCCCCATTGCAAAGACTTAAGTGGTAATTGAGGTGCGAAAAATCGCAAAGACTAAACCTTTATCTGGGAAAGTATCCACCGAGGCTGGCATTTTCTTACCGCTCTTAAAGGGTAAATAACTTTCTTCTTCAATAGGTAAACCCGTCTCGAGGGCAATATAAGCTGGATGTTCAGACAAAAAAACCGTGCCATTGGCTAGAGTGTATTTCATGCTTTCAGTTTTGGCAGCAAAACTAACCTCTAAGCTCCGACTTGGAGTTTCACCATCGTGTAGTGTGTCGCGTCTCGTGGCGTGTTTGCCCTTGGCACGTAAAACTGCAACGATAGCGGCTTCGGTCATTTGTTCTGCCATGACCACACAAGCAGCTGGTTTTGAAATCCCAAATTGCTGAGCGATCTTTGCCACGGCTCGAGCGCTTTGCCCGTAGCGTTTTAAGACGATTTCGAGCTGATCTTCAGGCACTAAAATTGCACTTGCACCAATGTTACACAGCACTTCGATGTTTTCCTCGAGTTCATCAGCTTCATAAGCATCATGTAAATCAGACAAGAATTCATCATCGGCTAAAATTAAAAAATGCGTAACTTCATGTGCCATGGTAAAACGTTGGCGTTCTGGGCTGGATTTCTTAGATAAAAAAACTACGTTGCGTTCAGGGTCAAATGCGCCATCTTTATCGCCTAAATCGCCGTACTCGAGCCGAACTCCGATTGCATTGGCAAGGTCAAGTGGTTCTCTGGCATTGTAAATATCCACGAAATCGGTGGCTAATTCTCGGACTTTTTGCTTATGTTCTTGGCTGAGCATGGCGTAGTTTAGCTGGTGTGAAGCGTAAAATCCAATAGAAGCGTTTCCAAACTAGGTGTAACTCGAGATTGAAGTGCAATGCACAATGCACAAACCTAGATAAGAATCTGAAACAATGTTGTTGTGGAAAAACGAACTGCGACAGATGTACTGATAGTAGGGGCTGGACTGGCTGGCTTAACGGCTGCTCGTAACCTAACCCGAGCAGGTTACTCAGTACGAATCCTCGAGAAATCCCGAGGAGTGGCAGGACGCGCCGCCACCAAAAGACTGGCAAATGGAACACTCGCCGATTATGGCGCACCTTTTTTTACGGTTCGCAATGAACCATTGCGTTCTTTTATGCAAACCTTAGAACGTCAAAACTTAGTTCATATCTGGCAATATGGAATGCAAAATTGGATTACTGGTAGTCTCGAAGGCAGTCCAGACGGGTATCCGCGTTACGTGGCAAAAAATGGGATCACTACCCTAGGAAAATTTTTACGTGACGGCGAACCTTTTGAAGCACCACTCGAGATTATTCCTAATGCCTTGGTTAGCGCAGTTTGGAGCAATCATTTTGGATACCGAACGGTACTCGAGAATGGCGATATTCACACTGCCAGAGCCGTACTGGTCAATACCCCAGCCCCTCAAGCCCTTGCTTTGACCCGAGCAACTTTAGAATCCCAGACCTATCTCGCCCTTGAGCGAGTCAAATTTGTTCCATGCTGGGCAATGATTTTATCGCTAAAAGCCGCACCAAAGGTCAACTGGCAAGCCTTGCGTTTACAGCACCCGGTACTGTCTTGGGTGAGCTTAGAGCATTCTAAGCGTGGCGGCGAAGCGGTCATGGTCATTCATGCCAACTCGCAATGGAGTGCCGAACACCTCGAGAGCAGCCCCCACTTAATTCAAGCCCCACTGCTTGAAGTCATAGCAGAGATTGTTGGTCATAAGCTCGAAGTCACAGAAAGTATTGTGCATCGGTGGCGATACGCCCAAGCTGTGCAGCCCCACCCAAAAGCCTTTATTGCCCAAGAAAACCTTGTTTTTTGTGGTGATTGGTGCGCTCCAAATGGCAATGCCAGAATCGAAACAGCTTTTGAGAGTGGTTTGGCGGCTGCCAAATACTTAGCCAAGCAACTCGAGCAGCCTCTAGAACAAATTCTGGCACATGTTTAAGTGATTGTAGACTTTACTCGAGTAAATCTGTCTTGCAGCAACAAAAAACCTGTCCTAAATTTGGGACAGGTTTTGAAGGAATGTTTTACTTATCGGTTAAGAGTACCGCACCGACACCGTTGCCGTCTGGATTGACCAAGACAACTGTGTAAATTTTGCCAGCCACTAAAATCAATGGGTCGGATTTCACAACTGTGCTATTGGTAACGCCAGGGAGCGTTGCACTGACCCTGTATGTCCCAGCATCAAAAGTGCTGTAAGAACTTGTTGCTTTATAATTGAGCGGTATATTGATGCCAGTGAGCGCAGCTTCTGGGGCGAGAATATAGGCTTCAAGGCTTTTAGCTGAAGGTGGTGTGGCTGCATGAACCACTCTAATTTTGACCTTACTGGTCAGTGGTGCAGAAGTTTGAGACTCTAAAGTAAGCACTTCGACTGGTCGCGGGTCGCTTCCACCATCGTCGGCAGGGTTGGTCGTTCCAACCAAAAGTAATGTAGTTAGTGCTTCAGCCGCC
>JBEGTV010000156.1:0-6402 GCA_041179225.1 Deinococcota bacterium
TTATTTGCGAGATGTCACCATGATGTTCCAGAGTTATGCGTTGTTTCCACACATGAATGTCTTTGAGAATATTGCTTATGGTTTACGGGTCACGAAACGCCCAAATGATGAAATCCGTGACCGTGTAGCAGGTGTGGTTGCACAAGTGGGCTTGCAGAACCTCGAGCAAAGGGCAGTGCAAGCCCTTTCAGGTGGTCAACAGCAACGGGTGGCGTTGGCTCGAGCTTTGATTATGCAGCCTCGAGTATTACTGTTTGACGAACCACTCAGTAACCTTGATGCCAAGTTGCGTAAACGGGTGCGTGAAGAAATTCGGGAATTACAACAAAAATTTGGCATCACCAGTTTGTATGTGACCCACGACCAAGAAGAAGCCATGGCGATTTCGGATCTGGTGGTGGTTATGAAAGCCGGAATTATCGAACAACAAGGTGCGCCTAGAGCGTTATATCAAGCCCCTACTACCCACTTTGTAGCCGATTTTATCGGACGAGCCAATTTTTTAAGTGGTGAGTACAACGGCTCTAGTGCTACGGTCAGTGGTTATCATTTGCCTTTTATTCAAAATATCGAACATGGCAATGTCACCGTGATGGTACGCCCAGAATCTTTGCGGGTTGCAAAAGACGGCATTGGCTTAGCTGGCAAAATGCACAGCGTCGCATTTTTAGGCACAACCACCGAGTACACCGTAAACACTGCCGCAGGGCAACTTGAAGGGGTGATGGCAGGAGATGCGCCGCTACTGGCTAAACCTGGCGAGGCTGTACGGGTTCAATTTGCGACTGAAGGTGTGTATTTAATTCGGGCTTAAATATAGATTTTCTTATGGCAGTTTGAATCTTTAAGGTGCATACTAAAATCATGAAACAAATCTTGATTGGGCTTGGATTATTCTCGAGCTTCGTATTGGCTCAAAATGGGTTCATTTCCAGTTACCATCCTTTTCCTAATGCCAAAAAAATCCCTGTCCAAAGCTGTAAAAGTAATGCCACTGGTTTTTCCTGCCCGCATGGACGGGTACTGGTTCAGCGCACAGTTCAAGGCAAGCCGCAAGTCACTTTAGATATTTTTGGTCAGCGTTTCCCAATTCGTTTTGCAACCATGCCAAATGATGTTTTCGATGTTTGGAATAGCGACCTGAATCTTGATGGCAAAGCTGATGTTATTGTCAAACTCAGTTGGGGTGGCAATGGCATTATTGCCGATGGCAACCTAACTATTTTTGCCCTCTCGAGTGCTAAAGGGCATCAATTAAGCACTTTAGAGATGATTACCTTTGATCCCAATGCCCTGATTTTTCTGCGAGGGAAACCAACTGTGCTGCATACTGCTTTGGTTTCAGGTGACTCGAAACGCACGGGGCGCACCCATAACTTCTGGGTTTTTCATCCGCTCGAGGTTCAGGGTTCAAAGTTACTTAAAAACCAAGACCCCATTTGGATTCAGTACACCAATAAACCAAGTCATCTGCGTACCAATAAACTTTTGGCGCTCGAAAAACAAATGGCATTAAAAGCAAATCCAATTCAGTTCTTTATCCCAATGCGCTAAGCATGTTAGTTTTAGGTACTGTGCTGAACTTCATGCGCCGCGCTTTAACTCCTCCAGTCACGCAAATTGACCTCGAGCGGGCATTTAAGCAACTTGGTATGAACCAACACACGCCTCTGATTGTCCATTCGAGCTTGTCCAGCCTTGGCAACATGATTGGTGGAGCGCACAGTGTCCTGAATGCCTTAGAGCGTTACTCGAGTACGCTTGTCATGCCAGCTTTTACTTATTACACTTTGGTCTGGCCTACACTATACCGCAATGAAGATTGGCCCATTTCCCCCGGCGAGGATGGTCCGCCGTTTCAACCGAGTAGCCCCGTCTCGAGGGACATTGGCAGAATTCCTCAAGTAATGCTTGAACGCCCAAATGTGCTTCGCAGTCAGCACCCAGCTTTGTCTTTTGCAGCACGCGGCTTGGACGCTCAAAAAATTCTTGGGGTGCAAACTTTAGAGCATCCTTACGCTCCGATTGGGGTTCTCGAGCAACTCGATGCTTTGGTCTTACTTTTGGGTGTGGATCACCGCAGCAACACCACAGTGCATTATGGTGAGTTTATGGCGGGTCGTCCAATGCTGGAACGCTGGGCGAATACTAAAAACGGCATTGTTCGTACCTTTTATCCGAATTGCAGTGCGGCTTTTAATGGCATCGAAGGGAGTCTAACTTCTTTACGCTCTTTGGATGTGGGTCATGCCACCCTACAAGTGGCTCGAGTCCGTGAGGTAATTGCTGCGACGAAACGTTTAATTGCAAATCATTCGGAGAGCCTACTTTGTAGTTACCCCAATTGTCGGTGTCAGAATGTCAGGGCTAAAATTCGGCGCGATGGAATCAAACCCAGACGTGATATTCGGCTCGAGGAGTGGATGGGGACAAAGCAATTATCTTCTAGCTTTTGAATTATTGATCAGAATTTGTATTGCTAATCCTCCTGTGATACCGCGTTCTGCCCAGACCGAACCGCCATGCGCTACAACAATGGCTTGTACCACTGCTAAGCCCAAACCACTGCCACCGAGTAGCCTCGAGCGGCTGGGTTCTAGGCGATAAAATGGTGTAAATAATTGTTCAAGGGCTTCTTCGGGTACACCCACGCCATGATCCATCACCATAAGGTGTATTTGGTTTGGCTTTGCAGATAATTCGATTTCGACTTGTTTATTTGGTGCATAGTGCTTGGCATTTTCTAAGAGGTTGTACAAGACTTGGCGAATGCGTTTTTGGTCGAGTAAAAGGGTGGTGCTTGTGCCTTGTATGGTGGCGTAGCTTTTGGTTTCCAGCACCACTGTTTTGAGCAAAGCCAGTAAATCGGTTGGCTCGAGATTCAGTTTAAGTTGTCCAGCATCGGCAAGACTGAGGGTTTGTAAATCGGTAATCAGGTGTTCTAGTACATCTAATTGCGGGTGCAATTGGACAATTTCTGGCATGGATAAGGGATAAATTCCGTATTCGATACCTTCGACTCTGGCACGCAGATTGCTCAGTGGGGTGCGTAATTCGTGAGCAATCGCGGCATTGGCAATTTGGCGGGCTTTTTCACTCTGCTCGAGTTGACGAGCCAATTCTTCGATACGCCCAACCACTGTGCCTTGGGCTGTTTGGCTATTGCCTTTGATGCTGCGCTCTAAAGTTTGCAAAGGCAGCAGCAAACGCCGTGCAATTAAAATACTGACAGCAATCACAAATCCCAAACTGAGCAGCACCGACCAAAAAGCAGGACGACGCAGAAAATCTATAAAATGGCGTGGTGCAGGACGAATGCGTTCAATCAGTTCGCGCTCAAGTGGCTCGAGCGGGCGCAATGCCCCAAGCCAGTAGACTTCGGCAACAATCACCAATACCACAAAAGTGACAATCGCCACTGCCCCTAAAAGCAGCGATAACTGCACCCAAATGGGTATCTTAAACTGCTTTGCACCATTCGGTTGCCTTAGACCAATCCCACTAGGCGGCATAGCGGTAGCCCACCCCAAAGACAGTTGAAATACGATGCTGCTCCCCAAGTTTGCGTCGCAAATTTTTAATATGGGTGTCTACGGTGCGCTCGAGTGTATCTTCGCGCCCAAGGCAATCCACCAATTCAGAACGGGTAAAAACACGGTTGGGGTGCTGCAAAAAGCGCAGCAATAATTCAAATTCGGCACTGGTAAAATCAAGTTTTTTGCCATTTTGCATGGCGCTGCGTTCTGCCAAATCCAGCTTCAGGTCATGGAGCATCAGCACCGCCGAAGTGTGGCTTTGGCTGCGGCGCAAAACCGCTTGTAAACGCGCCAGAACCTCGAGCATCCGAAATGGTTTTTGAATGTAATCATCTGCGCCTAAGCTAAACCCCTCGAGAATTTCGCGCTCATCAGAACGAGCCGTGACCACCAAGACTGGCACTTGGCTTTGGCTTCGCACTTGACGCAGTACCTCTAAGCCCGTGATTCCGGGCAGCATGATGTCGAGCAGCAGCACATCAAATTGACCAGCAAAAAAATGCTCCAAAGCAACCAAGCCTGTGCTGGCATGGGTCACAGCATACCCATATTGCTGTAAAAACCCCCCCAAGGCATTGGCAACTTCGATTTGGTCTTCGACCAACAATACCCGAGCCATACCAGCCATTGTACGGGTTTTACAGTCTGGAATGAAAAAACTCCATCACTTCTCCACAAGTCTTTGTTAAGTTAAGCCATGCCGCAAATAAACACCCGCCCAAAACCCTAAACGGCGCAAATACACCACACCCACCCTCGAGCCGCATGGGTATTTATTAAGCGTTTAATCCCATTCAGATTCTGTTTGAACCTTAAAAGACACAAGAATCTGTTTCTAGGAGAGAAACAATGAATAGACAACGTTACGAACCCCCGAAACTTGATGAATTCCAATACACTCAAATCACGGCTGGGTT
This sequence comes from Deinococcota bacterium, assembly GCA_041179225.1. GTDB lineage: Bacteria > Deinococcota > Deinococci > Deinococcales > JAAFIG01 > JAAFIG01. Next base: position 4,454 of record JBEGTV010000156.1, read on the forward strand.
TAGTTTCCCGATTGGCACAGACGCACTAGACCCAATGAACGATTTTCTCGAGACTACTGTGGAGGAAAAATGAAACGCTTCTTTCTTGGTTTACCATTGTTGGCAGTGGCATTTATGGCGTGTCAGCAAAGCCCAACTACCATTCCTAGTGTCAATCAACCAAAAGCCATTGGTTCACTCGAGCTGACTTTTGATTCAACATCTAATCAAGCTACAGCGCGAATTCGTTCTGGTCTGCAAACCCAAGCGGTACAAACCAATACTAATGTCAGTTTTACCGCTCCGACTTCGCTGAGTGTTCTCAGTAATGCCTCTAAGCAGTACATCACCGCACAATTCAATGTGAATAATTTACTACCCAGCACAAGTTTAACTGATTTAACCCTGATTGCTTATCAAAAGACTGGCAATATCGGTGCGACAGCCTTGAAGAATGTCTATAACTTTGCTGGCTCGAGTGTTTACCCAACCAATGACCCAGCAGGGATTACTTTTGCTCGAGGTGTCAAACCCAGTAATACACCAAGTGGTTTAGCGCCTTTTGTGGTCAATAATGCTGTTTCGGATGTCCAATTTTTTACGGAAAGCGAAGTAACTGCGCTGCAAACATCTGCCAATACTGCGGGTGAACTCAGTGTGGCGGGTGGGGAATACTTATTGCCTTATGGTTTTGTGGCTCGGAACAGCAGCACCTCGAGAACCTTAGCTGCCAATACCAACAATGCTGGTGTGGTGAACATTGCCATTGAAATTCCAAGCAGTAACTCGAGCAGTGCCACCACGGGGTATCGGTTCACCATGACTTTCGTGATTTTTGATGCTCCAGTGGCAACAAGGGTTTCGGAGAGTCTACAAGAACAAGGCACAAGTAGCGGAGCGAATACCCGTAAGACTGGTTTTGCAGCCACCCAATTATTTGCGCTTGGTGGCTCGAGTTTACCTGCTAGTCAAATCAGCAATCGTGAATGTGTGCTTCGCACGGCTGGTTCTGCTGGTACACCACTGGATTACTTGGTCAATACCTTTAGCTTCTCGAGTGTTGCACCAAGCGTCAACACCAACACAGCCGCCAATAACGCCAATGTCAGTGTGACCACCAATCAAAATATGAATGCCGCCACAACCAGTAGTTTTGTGGTGCGTGGTGGGTTTACAGGACTTAAAGCTGGTGTGTACAGTGGAACAGGCTCGAGTACCCTGACCTTTGACCCAACCACCGATTTCATGCCGGGTGAATTGGTAACAGCGCAAACCCTTGGCTTAACCAATACTTCTGGTCAGGGTGCGTGTGACCAAGCAAGCAGGACTTGGCAGTACCGAGCGAATGTAGCAGCAAGAGGGGCTGAATTTGCAACAAAAACAGATTACACCACGGGTTCAAGTCCTTCTTCTGTGGTCGTGGCAGATGTGAATAGTGATACCAAAGTGGACATCATTGCTGCAAACTTTGGTGGTGCTTCCTTGAGTGTCTTGCTTGGCAATGGCGACGGGACTTTCCAAGCAAAAACAGATCACACCACGGGTTCAGGTCCTTCTTCAGTGGTTGTGGCAGATGTGAATAGTGATACCAAACTCGACATCATCACCGCAAACCTTAATAGTAATTCCTCGAGTGTATTGCTTGGCAATGGCGATGGGACTTTCCAAGCAAAAACAGATTACACCACGGGTTCAGGTCCTCGTTCTGTGGTTATAGCAGATGTGAATAATGACACCAAGCTCGACATCATCACTGCAAATAGTGGTGGTAATTCCTCGAGTGTATTGCTTGGCAATGGCGATGGGACTTTCCAAGCAAAAACCGATTACACCACGGGTATCCGCCCTTATTCTGTGGTTGTGGGAGATGTGAATAATGACACCAAACTCGACATCATCACCGCAAACTTTAATAGTAATTCCTCGAGTGTATTGCTTGGTAATGGCGATGGAACATTCCAAGCAAAAAC
>JBEGTV010000157.1:0-6362 GCA_041179225.1 Deinococcota bacterium
TGGCAGCCTCAGTGCGGTCACGATTTTATCACTCACGCATGGGGCAGCCCTCGAGAAAGTAAAATACGGGGCTACCTTACTTGCGCTAACGGTTTCACCACTGGCTGGATTTGTGATTGAATTACTGCTGACTTTTTTCTTGGCTTTTGTTATTTTTCGTGTCGCAGTTCTACAAAATCACCCTGCGGCTGGTGCAATGATTGGTGCAACCGTAATGATGTGCATTGTCGCAGCAGGACCTTTAACTGGCGTGGCGCTCAATCCAGCAAGGGCTTTTGGACCTGCTATTTTTGGCAATTGGTCAGACCATTGGATGATGTGGGTAGCGCCTATTCTTGGGGCTGCTTTTGGTGCTTTTACGGCAGAAGCCCTCGAGACAAAGGGGTAGGACACCCGCACATCAAAGGAAGTGAACACATGAAAAAACCATCGGTATTGTTTTTATGTACTGGCAACACCGCCCGTAGCCAAATGGCAGATGCTTTACTGCGTCATCATGCCCCAGATGAATTTGCCGTTACCAGCGCTGGACTCGAGCCGGGAGTCTTAAACCCGTACACCGTGCGGGTACTCGAGGAAATGGGCATCAGCACCGAAGGAATGTTTGCCAAAGGTGTGATTCCAATGCTTGGACATCATCACTTTAATTACATCATCACGGTTTGCTCGAGAGCCGAAGCCAATTGCCCGATTTTTCCAGGTGTTTCGTACCGCTTATCATGGGCATTTGAAGACCCAGCCGCATTTGAAGGGGATGACAACGCTAAACTCGAGAAGTTTCGTGAAATTCGTAATGCCATCACTGCCAAAATTCTCGAGTGGAAAGCCAGTGGTTACAAGGTTAATCCTTAAATAAATCCTTTAAGGCAGCAAACGGGTTCTCGCGTTTATCTGCTTGCTCACCAAACACAGGGCAATCGGCTCGAGCCGTAGTGCAAGCTGTGGTTCGGTTCAGGTTCGCACCACAATCCACACACAAGCCTTTACATTTGGATTTGCATTTGACCATCGCTGGAATTTCTAAGCTCAGGGCTTCGGCAAAAAGCGCCGTTAAGTCTATGATCGGATTACCAAAAACAATCACTTCTTCATCATTGTCTACTAACCTTGTTGGTGTCTCAATTTTAGAATCAAAACGCAATAAACTCTCTAATCGCGCCTCGAGATCATAAGATACAGGGTCTAAACAACGCCCACAATCAAGGTTTAAGGTAGCCCGAATTGTCCCAGCTAACCAGTATTCGTTGTCGCTCACATGCGAAGCAATGGCTCGCCAGTCGGCAGAACCAAGCAACGGAACGACATTGGTCTGAATGCCATGTGTGGTTGGTACAGTGTACTCGAGCAGACTGGTTTCACCTTCGCTACTGACATCGCCGCCGCCACGAAGAATTTTTGTTAAATCTAAATTAGGTACTTCATTCACACCCACAGTCTACACGAGTTTACACGGCTCGAGCTACGACAAAGGGCTTAGAAGAGTAGGCGAAAGGCGAAATAAAAAACCTTTGCCCTTCGCCTTTTGCCTTACTTGATAAACCCTTTACTTTTTAAGTACGCCTTGGCGACCTCGAGCGGAGGTTTGCCGTCCACATCTATTTGACGGTTAAGGTTTTGCAATACTGGCAAAGTTAAGCCCTTAAAGACTGGGTTTAAGAGTCCAGCGATTTCTGGGTATTGCTTCAAAAGAGCGCCACGAATGGTTGGGGCGGGTTGGTAAACAGGTTGTGCGCCTTTAGGGTCGGTCATGGCGATTAAATCCAGAGCATCAAGCGTGCCGTCTGTGCCATATGCCATAGCCGCGTTTGCGCCGCCCGTACCTTGGGCAACAGCTTGTTGGGTTTGGGCTGGGGTGGCATTGGCAAGCGTGATTTTCTGGTCAGGCTTGAGCTTAAAACCATAAACTTTTTCAAAGCTAGGCAGGGCATCGTCGCGTTCAAAGAATTCTTGGCTGGCGACCAGTTTAACTGCGCCACCACTGTTCACATATTTTGAGAAATCAATCAAGGATTTAATTTTTTCTTTGGTTGCCAGCACACTCGGAATGGCAATCGCAAAGGTGTTATTGGCTGGGGCGCGTTCAAGCCAAATGATATTGTTTAAGCGTTGGTCAAAGATTTTAACCGCAGCGTAAGAGCGGCTGGCGTTCTGGGCGGTGTCAGCCGCGATTTTTTGTCCCTTAAAAAAATTACCAATCGCGCTGCCTGTGTATTCTGGGTAAACATCTATGGCGTTCTCGAGTAGGGCTTTGCGGGTCACGAAAGTATTGCCTGTTGGGATTTGGCGTTTGACTTGAAACCCAGAGTTCTCGAGGACAAGACTAATCATTTGCCCAAGAACTTGTCCTTCGCTATCGAGTTTACTGCCGACTGTGACCTGTCCTTTTTGGGCTAGGGCTAGGCTAACCAATGCCAATGCCATCAGTGCGCCGAAGGCTTGTAACCGTTGTTTTTTCATGATTTTCGCTCCTTAGAATTGTGTACGTTTTAGTTTACCCGAATGGTTCAATTGGTTTGTGTTCTGTAACAGACAAAAAAGAAGTTCAGGTTTGTGACAAAGCCATGACATAAAGGGCTTTATTGAATGCGGGCTTCTCGAGCTATTCAGGGCGTTGTAGACTCGAGTGATGATTGTCATGGGCATAGACCCCGGATTAGCCAACCTTGGGATTGGGATTGTGTGCGAGGATGGTAAAACACCCGTATATTTGCACAGCGAGCTTGTACGCACCTCGAGCAGTGCCACTGCGCCAAACCGATTGGCTTTTATTTACAAGGCAGTAAAAATGCAGCTTGAATTGCACCAACCCGAAGCTCTGGCACTCGAGGGACAGTTTTTCCAAGCCCAACATGCCATGACCGCTTTTAAGGTCGGTGAGGCAGTAGGGGTTGTGCTACTGGCTTGTGCTGAACTGAACATACCTGTCTTTGAGTACAGCCCTAAAGCCGTTAAACTAGCGCTGGTAGGCACAGGGAGTGCCAATAAAGACCAGATTATTTTTATGGTTCGTGCGACTTTACAGCTTCGTGAAAACCCCAACTCGAGCCACAGCGCCGATGCTTTGGCGTTGGCTTTAACCCATCTTGCTTCGCGGCGGGTCAAACAATTTGCGGGAGTCTCGAGAATGGTTTAATTTTTGATTCATCTTGTCCCTACATTTGTAGGCTTGTGTGGGTGCTACAATCCGATTAGAAGCCAAATCATTTGGTATAGATTCTCATAAAAACTCTAGGTGATTAAAATGACAACCATGCCAGTTAGTGCTGCCCCAAAAGCCTCGAATCGAGGTCTTTGGCTCGTCTCCCCTGCATATGACTTAACCCTGATTATCTTCTCGAGTGTCCTGCTGGTACTGCCGCACCTTGGTTCTTTGCTGGCAGGGCAGTACAAATTTGAAGGTGCGTTTACGCCAAATGTGGTGATTGATTTGGTGGTGACAGCCCTGATTGGTGGTCCGCACTTATTTGCCACCTACACCATGACCTTTATGGAGCCGCGTTTTACCCAGCGTTACAAAAAATACACTTGGGGAGCGCTTTTAATGCCTGTCTTTGTGATTACTTTAGCACTGTGGAATTTAACTTTGTTGGTCAGTTTATTTTTCTTTTGGGCAAGCGCTCATATCATCCATCAAGCGGCTTATATTGCTGATTCGTACCGTTTCAAAGACCCAAGATTTGAAGCCTTAAAGCACTTAAAACGCGCTCAGATTATCTCGAGAATCATTGATTACGGGCTTTTAATGACCTGTTTGTACCCAATTGCAACTTTTCGGATTACAGGTACGCCACTCCTGATTAACGGACAGAATGTATCGCTGCCTTTTGAAACAGGCGGACGGGCATTATTATTCCCAGATTTTCTCAAACAACCTTGGGTGCCTTATGCTGCAAGTGCTGCCTTTGCGATTTTCCTAATTGCTTTTATTGTTAAAACCATGTGGGAATTGCGGGTTGGGCTATTTCATGGTCCTAAAACCTTGCACATGAGCGTAGCTGCAATTCTCTTTTTCCTAACTCCATTTTTAGCCAATTTAGATGTGGCGTTCCAAGGCTTAAATGTTTGGCATTCGTTTCAATACTTAGCCGTGGTCTTGTACTTAAACCGTGTTCGTGCCGAACGAGGTTTGATCGGTTCGGAATTTGTGGCAAAAGTCTCCAAGAGCGGACGCAGTTTGTACTGGTTGTGCTTTTTGTTCACCCTTGGGGCTGGCGTGGCTTACGTGCTGGTTCGGGTAATTTTGCATTTTACTGGTGCGTTTGCGGCGGACTTAGCGCAACAACATTACTTTGCATTTTACAGTGTGGTTTTAAGTGCGCTTTTAATACATTATTACTTTGACCATTTCTTATTTTTACAAGTGGATGATGTGATTACCCCAAAATGGTCGTGATGCAAGCAGAATTCCTCAATAGCAGCCACAAGTTCTTTTTGTATTACAAAGAATTGGGCGAGAAAGCCATGCTTCAACTCGAGGATCAGCAATTGTTTCTTGATCCAAGCGAAGGCAGTAACAGCATCGCGGTAATTGTGCAGCACATGGCGGGCAATATGCACTCGAGATGGACTGGGTTTCCAGACACCACCGATGGTGAAAGTGCCAGTCGCAACCGTGATGCAGAATTTGAATTGCATTTAAGCACTCGAGAAGAACTCTTAGACACTTGGGAATCTGGTTGGGCAGTTGTTTTTGCGGCACTCGAGCGGATAGATGACCTGTTAAAAACGATTACCATTCGTGGTGAACAAATCTCGGTTCTCGAGGCAGTACAACGCCAAGTTGCCCATTACGCGCATCATGTTGGACAAATCGTATTCTTGGCAAAAATCATGCGAGGACAAGAATTTATCAGCTTAAGTATTCCGCGTGGTGGTTCGGCAGCTTTTAATACCGCCATGCAAGCCAAAAAAGACCAGCTTCAGTAATTGATTGCTTCAATATCGTAAGTACGCCATAAGAACCAACTGGCTACGGTGCGCCACGGTTGCCAAGGCTGGGCAAGCTCGAGCATAGCGCTGGTCTCGAGTTTTTGACCCTCGTTGTAATACTTGTACATGGCTTTTACCAGCGCTAAATCACCAAGCGGCAGTACATCTGGGCGTTGCAAATGAAACATTAAAAACATTTCGGCTGTCCAGCGCCCGATGCCTTTAATTTGAATCAAATCTTTGATGATTTCCTCGTCGGTCATGGCTTCCCATTTTTCTCGGGTCGGATTGGTCTCGAAAAAATACCGTGTTAAATCGCTGACATACAAACTTTTTTGCCGTGTCAATCCAAATTCCCTAAAGTCTTCGGGGGTTTTAAGCGCAGCCTTTTGTACGGTCATTCCACCAATTCCAGTCTCGAGGCGCTTAAAAATTGAATCTGCCGCCGCGACACTGATTTGCTGCCCGACAATAGCGCGAATCAGTGTATAAAACGCATCGTTGCGGCGCTGCATGGCTTCACCTTTGTACAATCCAATAATTTTTTTCATGATTGGATCGGCTTTGCCAAGTTCTTTTTTGGCTTTTTCCCAATAATCAGGTGCGCTCATACCACACCTTTTTCGAGTAGCAGCGCTTCGAAGTCGGTTTCAGATAAGACTTTGACCCCAAGTTCAGTCGCTTTCTCGAGTTTAGAACCAGCGCTCTCCCCTGCCAATAAGTAACTGGTTTTTTTGGTGACGCTGCCCGTGACTCGCGCCCCAGCTTGCTCGAGCCGAGCTTGGATTTCATCACGGGATTTAGAAAGTGTTCCAGTAATCACAAAAGAAATTCCGCTCAGGGCTGTGCCAATTGGTTTGACATTGCTGGTCATGTTGACTCCAGCCGCCTCGAGACGGGCAATCAGGTCTTTGATGCGAGGCGAAGCCAGTCCAGCCAATAAATTCTCGATAATCGTGCCACCAAGCCCAGAAATTCCAGTTAGTTGCGCTTCGGTTACAGCCAGAATCGCCGCCATATTCGGAAAACTGCGCTCGAGAATTGTGCTGACCTTATCACCAATTAACGGCATCCCAAGACCATAAATGACACGGGCAAGACTTTGTTTTTTACTTTGTTCTATCTGCTCGAGCAGTTTAATTGCGCTTTTATCGCCCATTCGATCTAACGCCGAGACAGTTTTGAGTTCTAAACTGTACAAATCGGCAATGTCGCGTACCAAACCAGCATCTAGTAATTGCTGAACTCGTTCATCCCCCAAGCCTTGAATGTCCATCACATCACGGCTGGCAAAGAACCGAATGCCCTCAAAAACCTTGGCTGGACAAAGTTCATTCCCACAAAAATGATGTGCGCCTTCTCGAGTCAGGGCAGAACTGCATTTTGGGCAGTGGGTCGGAAAAACCCACGGAATTGCACTCGAGCCTCGAGCT
>JBEGTV010000158.1:0-6321 GCA_041179225.1 Deinococcota bacterium
CAAGCAACCCCTGTCGTCGTCTTGAATGCCACGGGAATCGTGGCTATCAGTGCGGGCGGTGACCACTCGCTTGCCTTAAAAGAAAATGGCACAATACTAGCTTGGGGACGTGATCATTTGGGGCAACTTGGCGACGATGCAACACTTGCCAATCAACCCACCCCTGTCCCAGTCTCGAGTGCCACAGGAATTGTTGCCATCAGTGCAGGTCTTAATCATTCACTTGCCTTGAAAGGCAATGGCACAATGCTTTCTTGGGGACTTGGCGCATTAGTTGGTGATGATACTATTTTTGCCGACCAACCGACCCCTATCGCAGTCTTGAATGCCACGGGAATCGTTGCAATCAGCGCAGGTGGTAATCACTCGCTTGCCTTAAAAGACAATGGCACAATGCTGGCTTGGGGATTTGATGACAGTGGGCAACTTGGCGATGATGCAACACTTGCACTTAAGTTTACCCCTGTTGTGGTCTCGAGTGCCACGGATATTGTGGCAATCAGTGCAGGCAATGGTCACTCGCTTGCCTTAAAAGACAATGGCACAATGCTCGGTTGGGGAGCAGATTTTACTGGGCAACTCGGTAATGACAGTGCAATCATCAACCAACCGATTCCAGTATCGGTGTTACTTGGTGCTGGCATCACCATTCGATTACCGTAAACAACAAATCCAACCACACCTTCAAACTGCTTAAAATCCATTCCCCTCGAGCCAACTCGAGGGGTTTTTCTTTTGTGGCTCGAGTCGTTTTGAATAATCACAGCAACGTTACTGGTGGTTTGTCATTATCTTATTTGAAGCGCTGAGTTTGAGTGTTTCAAATAAAAAAATCGTCTCGAGTATTTGGCTTCTTAATGGGCATAAAAAAGCCGTAAGGCAAACTTTATTCGTAACACCAACGTTACTGCCCCAATGGAACACTAGCCATTGGGAAATTCAAAAGGAGGAACAACAAAAAATCTATTGAACAAGCAGATGCAGCCACAAATTTTCGGCACTAGGCTCACTTTTAAGGAACAACGGAGAAATATATGAAATTAGGAATTCAAATCAGTGCTTTGGTCGCCTTTGGTCTTCTGACCGTATCTTGCCAACAACCAATTGCACCAAACGCCGCTTTTAAGCTCAAACCCGCCGAGACCACCCTTGAGATTCCAGCCGGTGGCGAAGGCACGAGCTTTGTAGCACTCGAGCGGGACGCAGGCTTTACCGACCTTGTACAAATGTCATTTGAGGGTTTACCAGCAGGCTTTGAACAAGAATGGACAAGGGATGCCAGTAACGGCGATTGTGGATTGCGCCTTAAAATCGGTAAGGAAGTTGCTCCTGGCGAGTACAACCTGAAACTCGTTGCGATTGATGGCGTAACTGTACGAAATGGACTAAAAGTCCAAGCTACATCTGCTTCGGTCACAACCAATATCAAAGTGGTTGTACCACAAGCCTCGGTTTATACCTTAACCACTTCGCCATCAGTCTTTAGTGCTGAACCCGGTTTTACAGGCAAATTTGGCATTAACGTCAGGGAAATAGACCCAACCTTTAGCGGTAATGTACAACTTACCTTGGAGAATTTACCACTTGGGGTGAGTGCCGTTTTTAATAAAACTTCTGTACCCACGCTGAATCCACCAAGTACCAGCACTGCCCTGGTCACATTAAACGTAGCCAATTCGACGCTACCCGGAACATATGCCATGAAACTGGTTGGTATTGCCAATGGCATTATCAGAAGTAGCTTAGTACAATTAACAGTTGAACCTACGACAACCCAAGGCTTTAAGTTAAGCACCACAACTGTGGATGGAACTGTTTTACAAGAGTTCGGTAGTAACATCACAGTTAATATCGAACGCAAAGCTGGCTTTACTGCTCCTGTTGTCATTAGCGCTCAAGGCTTGGCAGAAGGTGCGAGGGTTGAAAACGTCTCGAGTAATAACACAAGTAGTGTCGTCAAACTGTTCGCGGGTTTGAACACCCCATCTGGCACTCAGGGCTTCACGCTTAAAGGCACAGGCGGCGGGATTATTCAAACCGTTCCAGTCGAAACAAATGTGGTCAGTCGGTTCGATCAACCCAAAACCAGTAACCTCGGGGCGAACGCCTTAGACTCGAGTTTTAACAGTTTGCCTTTGGCTGGTTTTAAGTCCGTACCTAATGTCAACGGGCGGGTTAGTCTTCGTCAGCCAGACGGAAAAATTCTGGTGACAGCCACAACTGGCGCATTAACTCGTTTGAATGCCGATGGTACACCTGACAGCACTTTTGTCCCGTCTACTACCATTGCTTTTACAATTATTGACCAATTGGTTCTCCAAGCCGACAACAAAATTTTGATTCAGAGTGGCACAGAAATTATTCGTTTGAACCCAAATGGTTCGCTGGACTCGACTTTTGGTACAAATGGACGAACTGAACTGCTTGCAACTACCTTAGTATCTAAAGTATTAAGTTTTGCACAAGTTGAATTGGGACGTTTACTGTTTATTACAAGCACTGAATTGATCCGCCTAACCCCTGGTGGAAACCTAGATCCAGATTTTGATGGTGACGGACGCAAAACCATTAGCATTCCTGGCGTAAATTCACCAAGCAATCCTCCCATTGCCTTGACCGATTCCCTTGGACGCTTTCTTGTGATTTCCGAGTCAATCAGCTCAGTCATCAATGTCAGCCGTATCCTCCAAGATGGCACAGTAGATTCGACCTACACAAGCCCACCGATAGATAATGCAAAATTAAACCTGAACCTGATTGCCAGCCGTAGCCGTGTAACCTTGGATAGCCAAGGCAGACTGTTAATGCTGATAAAACACGTAACCAACGAAGTATTCAGTGTGGTTCGTCTGACCGCCAACGGTAGCCTCGATACCAGCTTTGATACCGATGGGCGCATAGACATTAGCTTTAACGCAAACCTTCACACCCCTCGAGCCATCACAGCCCTAGCCAACAATAAAATCATGATGGTCGGCGCAGCCAACACCAACGACTTCGCGGCTATTCGACTAAACGAAAACGGTAGTTTAGACAATACCTTCGGGACTGGCGGCAAGGTGCTACTTGGTTTTAACAGCCCAAGTAACTTAGTTACAGGTAGCTTCGATGCCATTTTCACTGGCGTAATTGGCTTACCCGACAGCAGTGCAATGACCTTTGGAACAGGACCTGCAAGCGCAAATTCTGCTCTCCAAGTCGTAACCAAGTTCAAACCGTAATACTTTAAGAATTTGCGTCACCTCGGAGTGCATTGTTTATGCACTCCGAGACTTATTCAAGCTAGAAACAAACAAATTGAAAATGCAACGCGGTAGCTCGAGCCATCATTCACAATTCGGAGAAGTTATGTTGCACCAAATTCGTCTCATTTTTAAGTCAGAAAACAATGTGCTGACACGACGAATTCGGCTCGAGGGTTCTTTACGTCTACTGATTGCCTTTGGAAAATGCTTCCCGAGTGCAACTTAAAATTTAAATGCAAAGGAAAAAACAATGAACAACCTAACTGATAAACAAAAACGGTTTCATCAACAATACGGCACTTGGGCAGTGGTCACAGGCGCATCGGATGGCATTGGCAAAGAAATCGCTGCCAGACTAGCGGAATCTGGTTTTAATCTGGTTCTGGTGGCTCGGCGTAAACCCTTGCTCGAGACCATCGCCACTCAACTCAGACAAACGAGCGGCATCGAAACTCGAGTGATTGCGGCTGACCTTGATAACCGCACAGGGATTCAAGAAGTGATTCAACAAAGCACCGACCTTGATGTGGGTTTATTGGTCGCTGCCGCAGGTTTCGGCACAACTGGTGAATTCTTAAAAAACCCATTGGAAAGCGAAGCCTCAATGCTCAAGGTCAACTGCCACGCGGCAATGGCATTAACCCATGTTTTTGGCAATCGTTTTATAAAACGCCAACGTGGTGGGATCATCTTATTTAGTTCAATTTTGGCATTTCAAGGCGTACCAAAATCAGCCAACTACGCTGCCACCAAAGGCTACATTCAAACTTTAGTTGAAGGGCTAAGACCAGAATTAAAACCATACGGCGTGGATATTCTTGCCTGTGCGCCCGGACCAGTGCAAACAGGCTTCGCAACTCGAGCCAACATGAAAATGAATCAAGCCCTAACTGCCAAAGACGTAGCCCAAGCCACTTTGAAAGCCCTTGGAAAAACCACAACTGTTCATCCGGGTGGACTTTCAATTTTACTCGAGGGGTTATTAACGCCATTACCACGTTGGGTAAGAACCCTGATTTTAACGCAAGTCATGGCAGGAATGACCAAGCATCAAACGTCTTAACAAGAACTCGATTTTGATTGATCCTTATTTATCTGCGCCCGACTCGAGCATTCCTTGTAATACTTTAAGAAATAGCGAAACCTCAAATCCCATAAATCGTAAACTCCGAGGGTTATTAGGATAGGTGTAAAGTTATTCATGATTGGTTTACTCGAGCAAAAATTTGCTAAATTGGCTTCTCGGCGTTTTGGTTTGGCAATTTGCTTGGTTGGTCATGCGGGCATGGGCAAGACGCACACCGCCGAGTCGGTTCTAAAAGCCTTACCAATAAAAAGTGCTTACCTTCATGCAACTGACAATATAGATTCATTTTTTTTGCGTTTACCAAAAGCCAATCGGGTTTCTGGTCATACCGAGACCACTTTGCGAAATTTACAAAAAGGCGAACTTAAATTGCTGGCTGCACCCGATGCCATTGCCGCTTGGTTGATTAGTTTAGCGCCATTTGTGCTGCATCTCGAGGATATTCACGAAGCAAGCAGCGAACAACAAATGTTTTGGAACGCGGTTGCAAAAGCATTAAAAGCCACTCGAGGCGTGGGGATACTAGCAACCAGTCGAGGTTTTTTGCCCTCGGAATTTGAGGCGTTACCACTCGAGGGGTTGAGTGTAGATGCCAGCCAAGCCTTATTAACCACTAAACTTGGGGCTGCAATACCAAAAGCTGCACTGGATTGGATTTTAGCTCGAGCCGGTGGCAACCCACTTTTTTTACTCGAGTTCCTAAAATTATTGTTGCGCCAAGGTTCGCTCTGGAATGATGGTGAAGACTGGCATTGGCGTGTCCCAGATGGTCAAACCATGCCAAGCAGTCTCGAGGCGTTAATTGAGAATATGTTGCAGCCAATTGTGTCGGACACGGAACTTACTAATGTTTTTGCTTTAAGAATTTTAATTGCTGATTCGCTCGAGTTGTGGCAACCCGCTAGTCAATTGCTAACTGAATCTTTTGAAGCAGCGCGGCTTACTTTGCAAAATGCTGGGGTCTTAGATTCGCACCGAATTGCTCATCCTTTGTTTGCCGAGGTTTTTAGGCAAACTCAAAAAAACAGTTTGCAAGTAGCAGCACGGCAATTATTGCAAGTTGCTCCGCCTGTGATGGCGGCGGCATTGCTCGAGTTGGCGCAACTCGGTAAGGTTGAAGCTCGAGCCATGCTTGAAAAAGCCATTTCTGACCTTGAAGAACATCAGCTAGTGCGGCAAGCCTTGTACTTAAAAGTGCAGTTGCTCGAGTTGGAAATTACACCAGAACGCCCTAGATTGGCTTTTGAATTGGCATTGGTTTTGGTGCTGCACGACCCAAAGGTAGCTGTTGGACTTTTAGACATGGCAATAAAAGCACCTGATATGATGGTCGCGGCACTGCTCAAAAAAGCGAGTTGGTTAGCGACACTAGGCTTATTTGATGATGGTAAAAGGACACTTGAGTTGTTACCGACGAATTTAACCCGCGAGCAAGTACGGCAAAAAATTCTGACAGAGATTAATGTTTGGTCTGCTAAACGAGATGAGGGTTCTTTTCGTCAAACAATTGCGCTTTGGGAAGCGCATCCCGAGATTCAAGATTTTGCTAACGCAATTGATTATAGAATTATTGCCAATGCGTATCTGAATCTAAAAAATACCAAGATGGCTTGGCATTGGATAAGCGTTGCCGAGTCCTTACCTTCAAATTCTTTGACTGCCCAAGCTGTTATTTTGAACACCATTTGCAATTTACATAAACAAGAAAAACAATACCAAAAAGCCATTGAGGTCGCAAAGCGTGGAATTACTTTGCTCGAGCCTCGAGTTGAAACTGGTCTAGCCGATGTCAACGAGCTAAGGCAGTATCAGACGCTCTGGGGGAATTTAGCCAGTTCTTATATCTGGACGAATCAATTTGGGCAAGCGGTGATTGCTGCTCAAAAGGCAATTGATTTGAATGTACAATTTGGGCTTGGTGAAGCACTGAATATGACTTCTGAACTGAACCTTGCTGTGGCACTCCGGCACTTAGGACAGTTTGACCAA
>JBEGTV010000159.1:0-6309 GCA_041179225.1 Deinococcota bacterium
AATTGGGATTATCGAAAGATTCTCGAGTAACAGTGCGGTCAGTTGGGCTAAAAGCAGCATTAACGGCGCGAGGCGGCAACACCAGCAGCAAACTTAACAAGAGTGCCATAGATAAACCCTCGAGCCAAGGCAGGGCTGGAAGTTCAGTATTCTTTTGGGTGGCTAGTGCCATGTTCAGTAACCTGTTTTGGAAACCATGTTCGTCTGGTTTTGCAGTTAAAGCAGTGGTGTAGGCTGCGCCAGCCGTATTCTCGATTTCTTGCAAGGTTTTTTCTGGTTTGGCAGTCGGCATAAAAACGCCAAGCAGCGCAAGCAACAACCACAACGGCGACGCGCCTAAAGCCCAGACCACCAAAAGTAAAAGTGCTACGCCAATCAGCACAGCTCGAGTTTTGTTTTGAATAGCCCGTCTGGTAAACCATTGGCGGTGCAAATTTAGGCTGGGGTGTTGCCAGTAAGTGGGTAAATTGCGGCGTATCATGTCACTCCTTGTTGGCGAGGTTTGGTCAAGAGCATCAGTATAAAACACACAATACTCGAGCCAATTAAGAGCAACATTGGTAAAGCATAAACACTGGGTTGAAAGCCATTAAAAAAAAGTGCCAGCACACCCAAGGCAGGAAAAAACTGTGAGGCACTGGGCAGCATCCTTGCAAATCCATATGAACCTAAAGCAATCAGGTAACTCGAGAAAATACTGCTTGGGAAACCTTCACGGGCTTCTATCGAAAAAGCCCAGAGTTCTGGCGGTGCAAGAATAATTGCCCATAATGTTAAGGCGGACAGTGCATCTAGGGGTTTGGCTTGGTGCAGCAATGTGCCTAGCACCATCAGCCCAATTAAACGCAAGCCACCGATGGCATGAAAACCTAGCGGCTCGAGTCCAGTGGTTCTGGGGCTAAGGGCAGCCAGGGTCAGTAACTCGAGGGCAATGATAACGCTGAGGACTTGATAGGGCATTTCTTGGTCAAAAATATCGTTCATGGCTGTTCCGCCAAGGCAATCAGCAGTGTGCCACCTTCTTGTTGCGCCATCACAGTTCCTTCGGGCAGAACTTGCATCAGGTCTACATACTCATCCCACGGCAGGGTTTCATAAATTTGGCTTTGAATTTGCCGACTTGCACCAACCGCTAGTGGTTCTTGACGACCAAGCCCACGAATAAAAATTTTATCGAGTTTAGCGCTACTTTCGTTGATTAACTTGCCGTTCTCGAGCCGCATCGGGATTCGGGTCGCCGTCGGCGGGGTGAGGTAACGGATTTGCTGCCAACCCGCGTGTTGCAATTTGGTGCTTCCGATTTGGTAATCGCGCTGAATATGATTTGTGCCTTCTAAGGGCAAAACCCCAGCCGGTAAAACCCAATCTGGACGCAAAGAAAAACGGGCGTGAATCGTCCATTTTAAGCCCCAGCCCCTTGCACCTATCAATACCGTGCGTTTGGTTTCATGAAATGGCGCGATTGGTTGTGATGCCCACCAACCCACAACCGCTAAAATACTGCTGCACACCGCTAAACCAATGGTGTAACGCAAGTCAGAGCGTTTTAAGCTATACAAGCCAAGCAGCACAACAAAAGTCACCACCGACCAAAGCCCGAGTGCAAAATGACGACGTTCAGGTGCTTTGGCGGTAGGTGCGTACTTCTCGAGAATGTTTAGTAATTTAACTTGGGGCGCATGATTTTTAACTCCACCTAAGCCAGTGTTTCCAACTGGTAAACTGGTCGGGATTTCAATGAGATTTGCGCCTCCTGCCAAGGCGCTTAAGGCTGTTTTTGGCTCAAGTTGAGCCAAAATGGTCTGACCCGCTAAGTATAAACTTGGTTCAAGCGGTAAGCGAGTTTCATCTAATTCAATTGGCGTAGCACTGGGTTCAAAGCGTTTGGTGACAGTACCAGTCGCACCGCTTAAGGTGATTTTGACCATTCGGGTCGTGGTGATTGGCAAAATTAAGCGGGTTTCTCTAACTCCAGCTTCATCAGGTAATTCTAAGCTAGCGGTAATTGGGGTTAAACCCTCGAGAACCCGACCTTCTGAAGTCTCGAGTTTCGCCTTGAACGCTCCACTATTGGTGGCTACCAAACGAAATTCAACCCAGCTTTGACTCGAGAATCGCCCATTCCAGCCAACTTCGGCAAATGCCCCAGGCACTTGGACAGTACCTTCTTCTTCGGCTCGCGCCATGCCGAAGAGCAGTAAAACCGCTATGACAAACCCGAGCCGAAACATGATCTATTGTACGTGGCAAGTGTGTTAGAAGGGTGTCAAGCTTGTGGCTTTACTGCTTTTAGTCTGAATTTTTTTAACCCGATCAATCGGTTAGTGTGAACTTCAAAGAGTTCTCGAGCCATAAGTAACAAATAGGGCAATTAAATTTTAACTGCCACTTCATCATTTTCTTCGTTACCTGCCCAATCAGTCACACCAAAAAGCAGCACATAATCTCCTTTTGGGGCAGGGGAGAGGGTGCTTCGCAAGGCTTTCAAACCAGCCGCAGGTACAATAACTTTACCACCTGTACCTACGAAGTCGGGGTCTTCATCATCAATGGTCTCATAACGTAAATACTCAAATTCTAAAGTCGCACCGGGCTTAGCCGTCATTTCACGTGGACTCGAGCCAGAATCATCGAGCATTGCCGTAATCCGTAGCGTCTCGGCATTCATTAGCACAATCACGGGGGTGGTCTCGAGGTCTTTGGGTTCGGAATACTGGGCAGTAGCCGCCAGAAGTGAATCGCCAACATCTTGAAAAAAGCCAGTGAACAAATCGCGGTTCTTGCCATCGGTCAAATAAATCAGGCTGCCATCCCACTCGGCAGTAAATTCGCCTTCTTCAGCTCGGTCAAAGAATAAATCGCCGTACAGGTTAAAAGCCAGACCGACTTCACGTCCAATACTGGCATAAACACCATCTAAATCCTTACCTGCTACCCTAAAATCCACTTCGGTGGGTTTATTGGCGCTCGGTGCAGTCACATTCCGCGCCTCGAGCAATTCTAAGGTTGGCGCTTCGTCATTTTGTTCTACTGTGCCAAACCAAGTGTCCAAAAATAAATTCCAACCACTGTCTGCCACTTTATTTAGGCTCGAGTAGGTCTCTAAGACACTGGCTTCGGGCAATTCGGAATTATCGGCAGGCATCCAAACACTTAAGCCACTGGCGGCTTGGTTGCTCTTACCTAGAGTTTTGGCAATTACTGAGTTTTTTATTGCCGTTTGCAAATTGGCGGCGGCTGTTTTTAAGTTCGCGTCTGCTGTGGTTTTACCGACCAGTGCTGCAAAATGACCATAATCCACATAATTTTTTGGCGCTCGAGGTTCGTCGGTGTCAATGTTGTACTCGAGAACTTTACTGCGAAGTGTGGCGAGTTTATCGGTTTCATTTGTCCACGCACCAGCAAGAGCAGTCGAAAAAGCATTACTGGCACTTAAGAGCGCTCCAAATTTACTCGAGTCATAGGCGGTATGGGCGCGGTACAAAATATCGGCTTCATCCACACTATGGTGCTTTGCCCAGTATTCGTTTTCTTTGGTGGCAAATAGATTCATTGGGGCACTTGGGTTTGACTTTAAGTAACCAAAGGCGTTGGTGTACTCCCACCCATCGCCAAAATCAAGTTCGGGATTGGCAATGTAAACACTGGCTAAATCGGCAAAGCTCCCCAGTAACTCGAGACCACCCATTAAACAGGTATCAAACGATAAAAACTCGAGTTTTTTCTGTTGACTCTGTGCCATGCCAGCCTGAATTGCGCGACGCATATCCGGCACACTTAAACCGTCGCCCTTATTGGTTTCGTCGCCGCCAAAGCCACCATCCCATTGTCCACCATGATCCCACATGATTAACCCGTAACGCCGTGCTGGGTATTTCTGGACACCCCAAGAAATAAATTCTGCCAGCACTTTTGGGTCGTCTGAATTTAACTCTGGCATTTTTTGCACGACATTAAATTTGCCTTGTCCAACCACGCCACGTTGCACCCCCGAAACGGCGCTTCTATCCCACTGCACCACAATGTTAAAGGTGTTGCTCGAGCCAATTTTCTGCATTTCCTGCATATCCACCACACTGCTCGGGTCAAGGTTATGGTCGGCGTGCAAGTACACCAGAATCGTCCAGGAATTGGCTGGACTTTGGGCGGCTCGAGCCAATTCGAGATTTGGAACTGGTGGCAGGAGATTAAAAGCCGAAGCGCTCGAGGTCAGTAAAAACAGCATTACCCAAAGAATTTTTTTCATGAAGCGAAGTATAAGACAAACCGCGTCGCATCAGCGTCGCATGGCTTTGAACTTGCATCATTCTATAGCTCTGCAACCAGAACTTGCGTACACTGCCATTCTATGCTCGAGTCAACTCTGGTCAGTGAGGTTCTAAAAATAGCGCAAGCGGGTGGCGCTGAATTTGCAGACCTTTTCGTCGAAGATAAAATCACTTCTCAATTGCATCTCCTCAATGGCGAAGTTAAAGACGCTGGCGGAGGCAACGATTTTGGCGCGGGTATTCGTGTTCTGTACGGTACAAAAGTTGTTTATGCTTACACCAACGATGTCTCGAGAGAGGGGTTACGCACCATTGCCGAAGCCGTAGCAAGGTCTAGTGGTTATGGCGGCGAAGTGAATAGCGTTGGGGCGGGTGGTCTGGATTTCAGAGTCGCTACGCCGCGTAAACTCTACACTGTTACTCGTCATCCGCTCGAGACCAAAAAACTTGAAAAATTAGCGCTGGCTAAACGAGCAGGGGCTGCCGCTAAAGTCGGGCATGTGAAAACCATAGATGTGCGTTACTTTGATTGGGTGCAAAAAGTCCTGATTGCTAATTCTGATGGGCTTTGGGTTGAAGATGAACGGGTCTACTCGAGACTCGCCTGTAATGCGATTGCCGAAGATGGTTCGCATCGTTCAGACGGAGCTTTTCTACCCGGTGCTGGCATGGGCATGGAATTTTTTGATGGTGATTTACCTGAACGAACCGGTCTAGAGGCAGCCCGAATAGCCAATGCGATGCTCTACGCGGGTTTTGCTCCGGCTGGAACGATTCCAGTGGTGATTGGCAATGCCTTTGGGGGCGTGATTTTCCATGAGGCTTGCGGACATATTCTCGAGACCACTGCTATCGAGAAAAAAGCCAGTGTTTTTGCTGGTAAAATTGGTCAGCGAATTGCTCATCAATCTTTAAGTGCCGTGGATGATGGCACAATTCCCGGTGCTTGGGGGAGCATTAACATCGATGATGAAGGGATGGCGAGCGAACGCACCGTTTTAATCGAAAATGGAATCTTAAAAAATTATATGGTGGATAAAGTTGGTGAAATGAAAACGGGTTACGCCCGCACTGGCTCAGGTCGTCGTCAAGACTATACTTTTGCCCCAGCCTCGAGAATGCGAAACACTTTTATTACCGAAGGATCAGAAACCCCCGAAAGCTTAATTAAACAAGTCAAATACGGCTTGTACGCCAAAACAATGGGCGGTGGAAGCGTCACGCCCGGTACTGGCGATTATAATTTTACGGTCAATGAAGGGTACATCATCCGCGATGGTGAAATTTGCGAACCTGTACGCGGTGCAGCCCTTGTCGGTAACGGCGCGAAGGACTTAATGAATATTGTGGGTGTGGCAGGAGATTTGGCTCGAGGACAGGGCATGTGCGGTAGTGTTTCGGGTAGCATTCCCACCGATGTTGGACAACCGCATATTTTAATTTCAGAAATCACAGTAGGCGGAAGGGCTTAGAGGTAAAAGGCATAAGGTTTTTACTTTTGCCTTTCGCCCTTTGCCTTTTGCCTCTCCGAAGGAGACTTATGAATCAATTTAGTTTTGAATCCGCCAAAGCCTTTATTTTACAAGAAGCTAAAGAACGTGAGGCAACTGTAGAAGTGTTTGCTTCGCGTAATTCGAGTACCAGTATTAAAGCATATGAAGGCGAAGTCTCTGAATTTAAGATGTCCAAACGGGCTGGACTGGGGCTTCGGGCATTGGCAAAAGGCGCTTGGGGGTATTCGTATACCGAGAACTTATCTGAAGCTGCACTGCTTCGCTGCTTAGAGAACGCGCTCGAGAACGCCGCTTTGGTATCTCCAGAAGGTCATGCAGTCTTGGCAAAACACCCAGAACCACCACACATTGGCGATTTATTTGGCGAGGGGCTAAGTGGTGTGACGGTAGATAAAAAAGTGGCTGTGGCACTCGAGTTAGACCGTGCTGCTCGAGCCGCCGATGCTAGGGTTGTCAGTGTGCCGTACATGATGTACCAAGATGGTGAATCCGAAACCAGTGTTGCGAACACCGAAGGCTTAGAGCGA
>JBEGTV010000160.1:0-6308 GCA_041179225.1 Deinococcota bacterium
CGAGAACCGTGTTGTCTTGCACCGAAAAATGCCTTGTATCGGTAAAGCACCCGCCGCGTCCTGGAAAAGTAAAAATAACAATTCCGGTCGTTCCAGTCTCGAGACACAAATCTTTGATTTCATCAAAATTCGGTTCGATGGCATCCAGTAAAATCGTGCTTGGCACTGCACACACTAATTTGGTACGCCCAACCCCAGCCGCCATAATTGCTAAGTCCTCGTGTAAATCTTCAATCTCGAGACCAAGGGCAACCGCTATGGCTTCTGAGTCGAGGTCAACCGCCCATGCACTTGGGTTTGGATACTCGAGCCATGCTGTACCAGCTTCAAGTTTTGCGTTTTGAATTCCTAAATTTGTCTCGAGTTGGAAAACATCGGTTGGCATTGCCCAGCCGTTCATTCCACCTCGAGCCTCGAGTGCAACCAAAGCCGCAATTGTGCCATGACCACAAATGTTTTCTTCAATGTGTGGCGTGAAAAACCGTAAGCGAATCGGTAGGGGAGATTCATCCTCAAATAAAGTATCGCTGATGCCCACAAAAACCGTAGCGGGAGCGCCAATGCTCGAGGCTAATTCCTGCATTTTACGTTCGGATTTAAGTTCAAGCCCAAAAACCACGGCTGCACGATTACCACCCTTGCCATTGGCGGTGAAGGCATTCAATTCTAGCATCTCGAGACTCATGAATCATCGGTCTCTGAAGGCGGAAGGTTCTGGTACAACTCGGATAATACAATTTCAAATTCTAAACTCGAGAAGGTCAGAGGCGCATCACCCGAAATTCTTTCGTAAATCCATTTGCTTGCCTGACGCGAATAAATCTCGGCAACCGCTTCGGATTGCGATAAAAGCACGTACTGCTCGAGTGAGGAAATAGTTTGATACTGCTCCCACTTCTCGCCTCGGTCAATCACTTCGGTACTGACTGACAACACTTCTACAATAATGCTCGGACGCAAAACAGTCCGATTAGAATCTAAACTCGAGTCGCAAGTCACCATTAAGTCTGGGTAATATCCCTTGCCGCTTGGCATTCGGGCAATCACATCAGCAAAGTAGGTAAAGCACCCTCGAGCCAAAGCCACTGGTAGGATTTTCGCGTAGATTAACCCACCAAGTAAATTATGTCGCTTTGTGCCGCCAGCCATGACGAACAGATTACCATCCACAAATTCATGACGCACAGAAGATGTGGTTTCAAAACGCACATAATCTTCAAAAGTGAGTTCGGTTTTAACAGGCGCAACTCGAGACATGGCAACAGTATACTTTAGCGTCGCACAATAAAGCACCATACATCCATTGCAAGCCCATAATCTATGCAGCTATGACTTAGATCTAATGAAGAGGAAAATCAACGAAAAAGGTAAAGAAATTGCATATAAAAACATTGGAATAAACCAAAAAATTAACAATCTAAGACTATTATTAATTATTTCCAATTCTGACTCAATTTCAAAATAATATTTACCATTATTTGCTTTATACATTCTTATATCTTGTCCTTCGGCAATAAGCATTATTTTATTTCTTAGCAAAATTTCAATATTTGATGCTTTATCTTCGCTTTCATAAAAATTGACATTTGTAATTTCTTGATTCAAATACTGCTCTGAAAATTTTAGGCTGGACAAATCCTGAAAGAATATTTTATGTAAAATACCTGATTTCCCAGAGGCAATTCGTTTTATGGCATTTACTTTTACAATAACTTCAACCAATGAATCCTTTTGATTCAAGGTATTTTTCGTTTGAATACTAAAATAAATTGGGAATAACAACACAATGCTCATTACAACCGATACAAAAGTTCCAATTGGAAAAGTGGAATGCAAAGCAACGATAAAAGCTGAAAAAGCCTCAAAAAAACTAGGCTGATTTGAACCGAGATAACTTACCGTTTGACTTTGTGATTCAGTATGTAAGAGTTTGCCACAAATCCGACATATCTGGTTGGAAGATTCATTTTTTGCGCCACAATTCCAGCAAACCAAATTCATACTGTTTTATTTTCCTTAAGCATTGTTCAATTGCCAAATCAAAATTCTTAGCTATTTCTTCCCTTGAAATCTTCGTAAGTAAACTCGCGCACCACATCAAAACTGCCGTTCTCGCGCAGAATGCCAATCGCAGGGTGCTTGACACCATTAAACATTGTGGTTTTAACGATTGTGTAATGAATCATGTCATCAAACACAAGTCTCGAGCCAATCTCGAGCGGCATGTCAAAACTATAATCCCCAACAATATCACCAGCTAAACAAGTTGTGCCACCCAAGCGGTACGTGTGTGGTTTTTCCTCCGCTTCAGATGCCCCTAGAATCTCTGGGCGGTACGGCATCTCGAGACAATCAGGCATGTGCGCTGAAACGCTAATGTCAAGAATTCCAATGCCCATGCCGTTGTGCATTAAATCCACCACACTCGAGACCAGCCAACCGGTTTGCCAACCAACCGCTTCGCCCGGCTCGAGAATCACTTCGACATTCCATTTGGCTTTGAAGGCTTTTATCACCCGAATGAGTCCATCCACGTCGTAACTGGCTTTGGTAATGTGATGCCCACCGCCAAAATTGACCCACTTGACTTGCGGTAGAAACTCGGCAAAATTCTTTTCAATCACGGCAATGGTTCGCTCGAGTGTATCCGCTCCCTTGCCGCACAAACTATGAAAATGCAATCCATCCAAGCCCTCGAGTAAATCTGGTCTGAACTCAGCTTTGGTCACACCCAGTCTTGAGAACGGCACGCACGGGTCGTACAATGGCGTTTCGACTTCGCTAAACTCTGGATTGACTCGGATTCCCGCCGAGACTTTACGCGGCGCATTTTGTACCATTTCACGAAACCTAGTCCATTGCGAAAAAGTATTAAACGAAATGTGGTCAGCAATCCCCAGAATTTCGCTCATGTCATCTTCGGTAAAAGCGGGCGAGTACACATGAACTTCACCGCCAAATTCTTCATACCCGAGCTTGGCTTCGTATAAGCCACTTGCCGTTGTGCCATGCAAATACTGCTTGATAATCCCAAAACTCGCCCAGAGCGAATAGCCTTTTAAGGCACAAATGATTTTAGCCCCAGACTCGAGTTGTACACGATCCAGAATTTCCATGTTGCGGCGCAAACGTGATTCATCCAGCACATAGCACGGGCTTGGAAACTGCGAGAAATCTATTTCGGGAATCGGTTTGGGTTGTGCCATTGGTTTAGTCATAAAATCCTCAAAATTTTTGCAAAGGTCGAATTCGTACTTGTTGCTCTGTAACAACAGCGAACGAACCAAGCAACTCAGCACCATACGCCAAAATAACCGACTCGAGAATTCTGGCTTTTTGCAATGAAGGTAATGTCTCGAGTCGAAGTAAAATCACACCATGAGAAGGTTGGCGCAACCGATAAATTAACTCTCCGAAATCCTTGTCAATTGTTACCAGAATTGAACTCGATTGAAAAGCGCGTTCTAAAACTTTATCATCGCTTACGCCTGCGGCAGTTTCAAAAATACTCTGAACATCAAACCCCAAGTGTCTTAAATGCAGCACGATTGGAAAGTCAACGCTTTCATCAAACAGTAATCTCATACAAGATGAGGCACAGCGAGGACTCGAGTCACACTCAAGCTGGCTGCTGCAAAAGCCAAAGCATCTGTAACATCTTCAATTTGTAAGTGCGGGTAAGCCTCGAGAATTTGCGGTACGGTAAACCCTGCTGCCATTTTCTCGAGAATGGCTTCAACGGTTACTCGAGTTCCAGCGATAACTGGTTTGCCCATCATAATTTGTGGATTGCTAGAAATCATGGGTTTATGTTACCTCAATTCACCGTTTTTACACGCTTATTTACAAAGTCCATCAGCACGTACTGCCCAATGTTGTGCGGCGTGGTGAAATACGCTTTGCCGTGGGTCATTTCCGAAACTTTTTTAACAAACCCAATCAAATCTGGGTCTCGAGCCAGCATAAAAGTATTGATTTGAATACCAGCCCGACGACACATGGCGACTTCACGCAGGGTTTCAGAGAGTACAAATGGGTCTAAGCCCCATGCGTTCTTATAAATTCGTCCGTCAGGCAGGGTCAGCGCCGAGGGTTTACCGTCGGTAATCATCACGATTTGTTTCATGTCTTTGTTTTCGCGCTTTAAGAGTTGCTGTGCCATGCGAAGTCCAGCCGCCGTGTTGGTGTGATACGGACCGACTTGCACCTGAGCCAATTTCTCGAGCGGTACTTGTTCGGCGCTGTCATGGAAAAGCACAAATTTAATCGTGTCCCCAGCGTACTGATGCCGAATCATGTGCGCCAATGCCAAGGCGACTTGCTTAGCGGGCGTGAACCGGTCTTCGCCGTACAAAATCATGCTGTGCGAACAGTCAAGCATCACCACAGTAGCTGCACTGCTCTGATACTCGGATTGGCGAATGACCAAATCAGATTCGGTGATATTCTCGAGTCCTTTAGAAACCAAATTTTTCATGGTGCTGGTGACATCTAGGTTTAAGGTATCGCCAAATTCGTAATCTTTGAGGTCGCCAGTCATTTCCACGCCACTCGAGTATTCGCGGGTATCGTGACGACCAGCACTGGATTTACCAAGTCCGCCAAGAATGTCACGCAACGTCTTATAGCCCATGAAATCAATGCTTTTTTGGGTGAGTTCAAAACGTGCATCGCCAGAGTTGCCTACGCCGCCTTCGCCTTGTGGCACGGCGCTTTCCCTTGTCGGGTCGTCTACCCGAATCATGCCCTCGTCTTGGAGGCGCTGAATCATTTTATTGATTTCTTGGTTCAGTCTGGTTTGCGAAAAATCCTTGCTGGATTGGGCTTCTTTGAGCATATCCTCGGGAATCATGTCGCGTTCCATCAGGGCTTGCAAAATCGCTTCGCGCAATTCATCCATGCTCGAGCCAGCGTTTGGGTCTGGGTCGTGAGGATTATTGAAGGCACTACCAATGATGCTGTCACGAATCATGTCCATCAGATTGCCTGTGTCAATATCGTCTAAGGTGGATTCGTACTTGGAGTATCGGGTTGAACGGCTGGTTGTGCTTAACATAATGGCTGCTCCTCGAGAATACGGTTATACTTTGCGAATGGAATCAATTTTGCATCCAATTCTAGGTGAATTTCAATACGAAGTTTATGATGGGGAACGGACTTGGGAAAAATCAGTAAACTTACAAGGTCACAAATTAGAATCTTGGATTTTTATT
Organism: Deinococcota bacterium; assembly: GCA_041179225.1. GTDB lineage: Bacteria > Deinococcota > Deinococci > Deinococcales > JAAFIG01 > JAAFIG01. The sequence goes on from JBEGTV010000160.1 coordinate 5,214, forward strand.
AAAACGTTAGCTATTGACGAGGCAAGTATCCTCAGCGAAATAACCGAAAAACACATTGAAATGGTGGACGACTTTTTGCAAAATTATGAACAATACCGAGTTGCTGCGATTCAAGCTATTTATAATTTGTTTCATGAAGACCCTCAAATGTACGGTGAATTTGAAGATGATGATGACTTGAAAACTTATTTCGAGCTTAGTTTTGAATCATTTGTTGAATTATACGAAGAACCTCATTTGCAGATTGACTTGGGAAACCAGTACCATCCAATGGTCATTTTATTCGCTTCGCCATTAGACCCCGAACATGGCGATGGAGTTGCATTTATAAATCAAGAAGTTGTTGAAGTTGGAAATGGAGACCTATTCGGGCGGGTTATATGGAGTAATACAAACGAACAAGAAGTTGATGAACTGGTAGAAATTTGAACGCGAGGCTCGAGAGAATGCAAATCGCTAAACTTTGTTGTGCATTCAAATACTAACTCAACTTTTGGAACTGGCTTCCCCGAGAAAATCGTTTGCACTCATGGCTTTTAGCTTACCCTGTGCAAATTCGGCTCGAGAGAACTCAATATTTCGTGCAATTTCATCACGCCGCAACTCAAAGTCGCGCTTTTGAATAATACTGACCAAAGTTTGCCAGTTTTCTCTTGGTAAGCGTTCAACAAAATCTAAGGCTTCATCTAAAGTTACAGTTTGCATTATTCTCCTCCTATGCCTTCGTAAATTTGTTCTAAGGTTAGTGTGGTGTTTGGGCAGGGTATTTCTATGTTTCCGTCTGTGTATTGCTCGAGTTGCCAAGTTCCATCCCCCTGCCTACGGTGCATTTCCACCAGTTTTTGGTCTTGATGCACAATCATGTAGGCTTTGAGGCTTTCTATGCGTTGGTAATTGGTTTTTTTCTCGGTTAAGTCAATTCGCTTGGTGCTTTCGGATAAAACTTCGACCACAAAACATGGTTTGCTGGTGCTGTGCGTTTCGGTTTCTTCTTCGCAAACCACGACAACATCTGGGTAATACGTGATTTTTGGTGGTTCAGAGATAATCACTTTGAGGTCACTGGTGTACACCTCGCAGCTTTCTTTAGACTCG
>JBEGTV010000161.1:0-6278 GCA_041179225.1 Deinococcota bacterium
GTTTCAGGGTCAAAATGCAGTAACTCCAGCGCCCGCCGTGCCACTTCGGACAATTTACCTGCTTGCAGCACCAAATCTTGCAGCACCCCAGCCCCACCTTCCGAGGCTTCAAACAACAAAATTTGACGCGGTTGTTGGGCATTGGGCAGCACTTCGGCTGCCAGTTCGCTGTCCTCGAGTTGATAGACCAATTGAATCGCATTTTTTAAGGCGCTCATTAACGTCACCATCGTTTCAGCATCAGTCGTGATTGGCGGCTCGACCAACAGCACATTGCGGGTGTCCGCCACATAGGGAATCACCCGTTGCACATGAACTTCACGCTTAGCAGCCTCGCGTTGTTTTTCCTCAAGCTTTTTTTGTGAAAGCCACTGCGAAGTTTCGGGGTCAAATAAAAACCCAAGTTCATTCTTATTGCTGCGGTTGCGCCAACCATAGTTAATACGCCACAAGGTCGCACCATCGCCATACGTCAAACGCAAGCAATCGGTTTGGTTGGTACGCGCAACCATCTCGAGTCTGTCGCTTTGACCGCCTCGGGTAGCAAATCGCAAACCGCTTTGCAATTCAAAACCAATGCGTTGGCGTTCTTCTTCATCCGAACCAATCCGTTCACGGCGACGGGTAGCTACCGAAGTCATGCGAAACAAATTGACTTGAGGCGGTGGCAATTTGGTATGGCAACTTTGGCAAAGGTCACTTGGGTTGCCAAAGTGTAAGTAGCCGCACTGCTCGCAACGCTGAGCGCTGGTCACGGGTAATTCGCTGGTTTCGCCTCTGGCTGGCACAATCACTTTATGGGCTTCGTACTTCGCACCATTATGATAAACAATCGCATTTGGTCCAAATTCGCTGATAGCTAAAAACCTTGGGCGCGACAAGTAACTGTCCGAAGCCATTTTGCCGACCCGCCGCCCCGGAATGTACGCCGAGAGCGGCAACCTAGCAAAATTGTAACCGGGCAGAAAACCTTCAGAAGCCAAATAACGGTAGGTATAAAAATCTGATTGCTCACCTTCATCGTTTCTTAAAAGCGCCAATTGGATATTGGCTTCGCTGTGCAAACGCTTGGCAGTTTCATGCCAATGGCGCTTACTGGCATCGGCAAGCACACCATTGTTCAAATTCAGTTGTGATAAAGCACTTTTGTACAATTCACGCCAACGCTCGCAGGCTTTATCAAATTCAAATGGTGCATTTTGCAAAGTTTGCTCGAGCCACGAATCAGTAAACCAAGTGGTGCTGCTTAAATCCACACCTAAATGCTCAAGTAGTTGCTTGGCTCGAGTCACACTGCGCTGCCAGACAAGTGGCGAAGCAAATACTTTTTTGATGTCCTCAAGCAACTCTAAACTGGGTTCTTCGCCGTTCATATCAAGAATATCGGCAAGTGAACTGGGTAAGTTCTGCCCTGTTTCAGCTAACCACAAGGCATGTAAATGCGAGCGCAACAAGGTTTGGTTACTTAAATCCAAACGCGGGGTGCTGACCGCACCACCAACCATTAACTCGGGGCGACGAAAAAAATACTGGTCATGATTATTGCCCGTCGTCGCATAGGTCAGTACCAGTGCAGCTTGTCCACCACGTCCGGCTCGACCTGAGCGCTGGGCATAATTGGCTGGAGTTGGCGGCACATTTCGCATATGCACCACATTCAAATCGGCAATGTCCACACCAAGTTCCATGGTTGGCGAACAAAACATGGCAGGAAGATGACCTTTGCGAAATTGCTCTTCGCGTTTTTCACGTTCATCTGAACGAATCTGAGCCGTGTGTTCCGCACTTTGCAAGTTCTTAAAATGACTCGAGGATTGCTGGTACAACCCCAAAAAGAATGAGTTGACTCGAGGTGGGTCGCTGTTTTCAGGGCGAATCACCCGCAAGGTGTCTCGAAAAGCCTGTGTCCCCTCACCAGAATGCCAAGTAAAAGCCGTGCCTTTGAGTTGATAGGCATTGTCATCCACTTTTTCAATAAACTCTGTGAGCGCCTTAAATAAATCTGCCAGCAATTGCTCGGCATCTATGCGGTGCAATGGCAAAGACCAATTCAGGGTGCTGGGGCGTATCAGGTACTTACCCAAGGCACTCATCGGACCTAAGTTGAGAACATCATAGTTCTGGCTGGTTCTTGACCCCAATGCCACAACAGTCGCTGCATCCAGTTTATTCTGCTCATCGGATGGAATGTAAAGCGGGCTATCCTCACGCAGCAAACCCATGTTTAAGACCATGCGCGAAAGCCAATCGCGTTCCAAGTACGGAATTTTAATCGCTAAATGCTGACGCATCCAGTCTAGTAAAGCTCGAGCCGCTTCATAACGGTACTGCTCTACATTCGCTCTGGATTGCGACAGGGCTGGATGCAACCCATGCCAAAATTCCTGACTTTGACAAATTTCATCTAAGTAAGGGTACTTGAAACGCACCAAATCCACCGCCTCAAGATTCGGCAGGGTTAGGCGTTTCCCTTCGGCTAAATCGGTGTACAACGAATACCCAATCACGTCTTGGGCAACTTTAAGTGTCCGGTCACGCTCACGAAAACGCACATCGGGGTCTGAAGCAAAGTCTTTTAACTCAAGATTCATAGCTTCAAAGACCGCTTTGGCAATCGTGTCATGCTCGAGCGAATTACGTTTCAGCGCTTCGGCAAGTCCAGCCCGAAGCGAAGCCACAAACACAAAATCATTAAAATGCCCAGCTTGCAAAGAAGCATCTTGGCGATTATCAGTAAACGATAACAACTTGCGGGCATTCGGTGGCAAATCAGAGCGTCGCAGACCCTGAACAGCCGCCATACTAATTAAAGTAGTCGCAGTAGAACGCCCTTCGCTCGAAAGGGTCGCCAGCTTAGTCATTTTGCCAGTTCGCCCAACGTAACTCACACCACAACACAAACAAAACTTAAAATTAGCAGACACAAACGCAGCCCGTAAACCCGCACCAGCCTCGCCTAAACCATTGACATTCAGGATTTCAGGGACATCGCGCTTATGACTTGATTTCACTCTGATTTGACCATTTTTTTCCTCGAGCCAATGCTCTGGTAATCGCATCACATCATCTGACCAATCACCCAAGTACAAGTACCCATCATCGTTGCTGCCTTCTTCGCTCAGAGTGCCACCACGGGCAATAAAAACCTCTCGGGTATGTTGAATCACCCGCCGCACACTGTAATACTCCTGACCACAATTGCGGCAAAACTCGAGCGGATACAACCGTAACTCGCGGTTTGAAAGCGGAGCAAAAATTTGTCCTTGCAGAGTGAGATGGTCTAAACGCTCAAAGTCTGTGGTGAGCGGCGCATAGACAGTGCTGGCTTTAGAAATGAATTGATGCAAACGAAAAGCAAAAACTGGACGACCCGTTATGGGATGCCGCAACTGCACCCCAATCAAAAGGCGCTGCTCTATCGCTTCTTTGCACAACCCTTGGCTCATACCAGTAATCAAACTTAATTCAGTCGCTAACCCAGACGTACCAGAAATCGCCCGAGGTGCATTGCGCTCCAAACGACCTTGCCGCAATGTTAAACCAATCTGATCTTCAAGCCATGAGGCAACAGGATCAGCAATAAAATCCTCAAAAGAAAGTGGCACATCTAGGTCTAAAGCTCGTCGTAAATCCATAACGCCTAAAGAACCAATCGTCACCCGATCAAGCGTTTCACCAATCACTTGATTTGCTTCAATTGGCACACCGAATATCTTGGCTGCCACACCCGCCACAGCCGCTTGGCGTTCAGCATACGAGCCACTCGAGGACATGGTGGCACTTGTACCCACACAAATGGTTTTCGTTGCTCCAACCCGTTCACGCAACCGACGAATCAAAAGTGAAACATCAGCACCCTGCCTACCACGGTAAGTATGCAACTCATCAAAAACCAAAAAAGCCAAGTCTTTGGCACTATCTACCAAGCGAGCTTCATCCATTCGAGTCAAAATTAGCTCGAGCATCATGTAATTGGTCAGTAAAATATCGGGAGGATTGGCAATAATTGCTTTTTTATCATCGGCACTTTCCTGACCAGTGTAACGTGCAAAACGCACTTCAGCACTCGAGCCAATGAATTTTTTCAACTCATCAACTTGGCTATTGGCAAGCGCATTCATCGGATAAACAATGATTGCCTTGATGCCGTTTCCAGACCCGTGGCGCAAAATGTGATCCACAATTGGAATAATATAAGTCAGCGATTTTCCTGAACCCGTACCAGTGGTCACCACATACGACAAACCTTGCTTGGCTAATTCAATGGCTTCTTTTTGATGCTGATGTAAGTGCAGTGGAACACGCTCGTTAGGTGTTAGGGTTGTAAAAAATTCAGCACACATCGGATGCAAATTTTTTGCTTCCACCAAACCCAGAATGCTACCCCCACTGGTAAAATTGGGATTGAGTTGCACCAATGGATCGGGCCAGAACGTACCATCGCTTAAATGCTGCTCGACATATTCACGAATTTCACGATCACGAATATGAACAAACGAGGAAACATAGGTACGGTAATCTTTAATCACACCTTCACGGAAATCAAAAATATTCACTAAACCCCCAAGAAATGATACGTGAACTGTTTCGTACACGCCTAGCACCAGTAGCTCGAGATTGATTTACACTCACAAAATCAATCTTTTTTTTAAGCCTACCGCAACTACTGTAATTGAAAAGAGCGTACAGCACAGGATGTACGCTAGACAAAGTTTGAAGGTAAAAAGTTTTCATAGATGGTTATACTTTAACTTGTATTACAAGTCGGGCTTCAGGGTCGCTTTGTAAAGCGCTAATTTAATCTTATAAGATGCTTGTCGCTAAATCGTCGCATTGATATAATAATGGCATTATTTGTTAGTTTTTCTGAGTGTAGGGCGCTTAACTTGTATCAAGGTCATCAACGTTTTTCTACTTCTCGAGCCAGCCTTTACCAGCACCAATGGAATTTTCGGGCAAAAAGTTCATTTAGCCAAAGGCTAAATGAACGTGCAATACTCGAGTTTCTATAGCATCGTAGACCCGAAGAACTGTTATTTGGCTAGATAAGTAGGCAAGCAGATTTAAGTTAAGGTATCAATTCAAGAATATGCCGTCTGTAGGGGCGAATCTTATGTTCGCCCTGCTGAGAATTGATTCAAAGTAATTGTGCAGGGGTACTTAATTGCTTTAGCATGATATAAATGCTTCACGCAAGTATCCGAAAGTAAACCCCCGAGCAATCCTATGGAGTGGTATTCAATGCGAAGTCAAACTCATATTCTTTTTCATCAAGGTAGGGATCCGTAGTGGCTGGCACATCTCGTTCGATCCAAGGTGACATCAAAGCCATTAAAACCTTGCTGGGTGGCGCGGTTGATGAGTTCTTCATCTTCAAAGAACTGTTGCAAAATGCTGATGACGCAACTCGAGCAACCACTTTTGTGCTGGTCTACTGTCCTGGTTTACCACAAGCTAACCATCCCTTACTTCGTACTCCACAACTGATAGCAGTCAATGATGGCGAATTCGCTGAATTGGACAGCAAAAGAATTCGTAATTTGAACCACGGAACAAAAACCAATGATGCGAGCAAAATTGGTAAATTCGGGCTTGGCTTAAAAACCGTTTTTGCTCGCTGTGAAGCTTTTTTCTACCTTGCGCCGACTGGAGTAAAAGGCTCGAGTTGGTACAACCCGTGGGATGGCGGCGACCTCGAAGACGCAGATAAGTTGGAATGGGATGCAGATGAAAACTTCACCCCTGATGACCAAGTGTTGATGCGCCACTTTTTAGAACAGCACCTCGAGTCGTCAATCGCCCGAGGGTTTGCTATCTGGATACCACTACGACAAAAAAACCATGCTCGAGGGTTAAAACACGAGACTATTGGAGAATGGTTTTATGAACCAACCTATTTAAATAAGTTCCACCATGAGTTTGTAGCAAGCTTAGCCGCCTGTTTACCTCTTCTCGAGCAGATTAAACGAATCGTGTTTCATTTTCCGAATCTTCAGGAAGAGTGGATTCTCAACACCAAAAATCGTTTGAAGCGAAGCGATCCCAAAGATGGACCAATGGCACTCAATGGGCAAATCTTGAGTTCACAACATTCAATTGATTTTTATAGTTCAAGCGATTACCAAAGCAAAATACGTGAAGAATCCATTCAATCAGATCATTGGCCCAAAGCAGAATCAGAAAAAGAAAAAGCATCTCCTCAAGGTGCGGCTCTGTTTTTGGTTCAGCCGACTTCATCTATAACAGGGAGATTTGAAGTTGACTGGGCTGTTTTTCTT
>JBEGTV010000162.1:0-6266 GCA_041179225.1 Deinococcota bacterium
GAATCTCTCTAAAAAATTTGTCAATCCCAATTATGACCCTCAAAACACCTATAGCGCTGCCTATCAATGGGGAACAGTCGGTGTGGTTTACCGCAGGGATAAAGTCAAACCGACCGAACAAAGTTGCTCATTGTTTTTTGACAAAACCAAACAACAAGGCACGTTTTTAATGATGGATTCGACCCGCGAAATGCTTGGACCAGTCCTCAAATACCTTGGTAAAAGCCTCAACAGCACCAAACCCGACGACCTCAGAGCCGCCTTAGACCTCATGGTTGAAGCCAAAGGACGCAGCCTTGGTTTTGATGGCGGTGTCGGCAACCGCAATAAAGTCGCGGCGGCTCAAGCCAATTATGGGGTGGCATACAACGGCGATGTGGTTAAACTCCAAGCCGAAGACCCAAACCTAGGTTTTTTTGTCCCCAAAGAAGGCAGTGTGATTTTTACTGACAGCATGGCGATTCCGATTAAAGCCCCAAACGCAGCGCTTGCACATCAATTTATTAACTTTATCCTCGACCCCAAAGTTGGAGCGCGTCTGAGTACCTACAATCAGTATGCCACGCCCAACGAAGCCGCCAAGCCTTTCTTGAAGAAAACCGATGTCCAAAACCCAGCTATTTATCCACCTGCAAATGTGATGGCAAACCTCGAGTTTATTCTGGACTTGGGTAAGGATAACAATTTGTACGACAGTGCTTGGACGAAAATTAAAGCAAGATAGTTTATTTCGGCGCAAAAAAACTAACTCCACCCAAGACCTCGAGTTGCTGCTCGAGGTCTTGTTTTGATTGGCTTGGGCGGCTGCTTGGGTCGCCCGGTAATGTGCCAATCATCACCTCGAGTGCATCGGTGTAACCATCTGCATCGTTATCGGCTTGGAGCTTAAAGTCAGCATCAAAACGATTTTGCAAGTCGCTCAGTTTTTCGCTTGGTTTATCATCTCGAGCGCTTGGGTTTGTGCCAGCAAAGCGCTCTAACACATCGGGGTAGCCATCCCGGTCGGTATCGCCACCATAACGCACGGCGCTGTAGGTTGCAGCTTGAACGCTTTGTTTTTTACCACGCCAAAAGCCCACCGCTAATCCAAAGGAATTCCAAGGTGCATCACCATTTGGATTCACATGACACATTTGGCATTTGGCTTTTGCCAAAGCAGAACTCGGAATGCGCTCGAGTTTTAGGGTTTTATAAGCCGTGGTCTCAAAACCACCTCGAGCCAAGGCAACACCAAGCAGGGCAACAAAAATGGCAAGAAGACGAATCGGGGTCATGATGAACTTAGATGCACGGGTTTCTCGAGAAGTTCCCGAGGGCTTTGAGCTATGGGCTTTAGTTTTTCCTCATAGCCGATAGCTCAAAACTCATAGCTTTATTTCGGACGAATATACATGGCTAAGCTCTGCACAGGCGAGTAAGTCTCTATCGTTTGAATCAGGCTGCAATCTGGGGCGTACTTACGAATCAAATGCCCGCCACGCCTTGCCACATACAAATTGCTTTGTGGGTCAAGGACCAAATCAAGGGCTTGGCTCGAGTCTTCGCCTTGGAGCGTGTCAATAATGGCATATGGTCCTTGAGCGCCATTTGGTGGCAACAAAGTCCGAACCCTTGAGGCAGTGGCATCAGCAATATAGACTGTGCCGTTAGCAGCCGCCGTAACCCCATCCAAAAGCCGCAAATCTGGTGAGTCTTTACTGACCTTAAAGGAATAGCGATTAGCATATTCACCTTCGGGCGAAAATCGTTGCACCCGACGATTGCCATAATCTAGTACATAGATCATGCCATCAGATGCCGCCACAACACTGCGTGGGTCTTCAAATAATCCTTGGCTTGTACCACGTCCACCAAATCGCCCTAAGTAATTACCATCAAGATCAAATCTCGAAATGCTATACGATTCGCCGTCCAAAACATACAGTTGATTCCAATGAGCAACGGTGAGTGACATTGGGTAGAGCAGTTCACCGGGTTTCATGCCATACGCCCCAAAAGCCAGAATCTGCTTGTTGTCCTTATCAAACTTACGCAGTAAACGGGCGGTTGGGTCGTTGGAACGGTACTCAAGAATCGAAACATAAAAATTCATTTCCGAGTCAACCCCAATTGCCACTGGTGCGCCCGGCAATTGCCCTGAGGCAATCTGCCCAAAACTGCGTTCAAGATTGCCGTTTAAGTCCAGAACCCGAATCGGTCCTTTGCGGGTGTTTAAGCTAACAACAATATGCGCGGGTCCGTGCAGGTCTACTTGTTGGTCAAATAAGCCTTTTTCGATTTCTTCGATCACTTCGGTTAAAGTTGGGCGTTTATCGGGGTCTTTGTCTATCATTCGCATCACCAAATCGTTTAGCTTTGGTGGAACTTCTAAGTTAATCTGCCGAGGCGGGGTCGGAGTCTGAAAAATCTGGGCTTGCACCACTGCTTCATAGCCACCCTTAAAGGCAGTTTGTCCGGTTGCCATTTCATAAAACACCAAGCCAAGGCTATAAATATCGGTTCGGTGATCTATTTTATTGCCCCGAGCCTGTTCTGGACTCATATAGACTGGTGTGCCAACCCGAGCGCCCGTCATGGTTAAACGGGTTAAGACACGCCCTGCGGCAATCCCGAAATCCATTAGCTTAACGCTGCCTAACTCGAGTTGTGCCGTCGGATCGGTCTTAATTGCATTTTTAGTAACCATGATATTGCCCGGTTTAATATCACGATGAATAATTCCTTGTTTATGTACATAACGCAGTGCATCAGAAACTTGTTTAATAATTTGGACACTTTGTTCTAAAGTTAAGCGCCGAGTTTCCACTAAACTCTCTAAGGCTTCACCTTCGATTAACTCCATGGCAATAAAGTGAGTTGCACCTTCGTTATTATGCTCAAAGACCCGCACCACATTAGGATGATTGAGTTTCATTAAAACATCGGCTTCACGGTGAAAACGCCGCACAAACCGCGCATCAGCAATGAATTTATCTTGCGGAATTTTAAGCGCAACCATTTTGTTATCGTCTTTACGACGCGCCTTATAGACCGTTGCCATGCCACCAATTCCAATTCGGTCTTGGGTTTCGTAGCGGGCGAGTTGTGTCCCCGCATCCACATTTTTCTTACCGCCTAAACTGGTCAAAGTTGGGGTTTTAGAAGGCGCTGGGGCATTGGCTTTGCGTTTTTGCTTACGGCGATTGCGGACTGGAGCGCCATCGGTATCCAAAGGCACGAGCGAAGCTGCCACCAACAAACCAACCACCGCTAAAATTGCTGTACTCCGAAAAGGACTGGCTTTACCACCACCAAGCTCTGGACTCAAATTCAGCACAAACATCAACACACCGGTCAAAAACACAACCCCAGAAACCGAGTAAATTAAAATTCGCGGTGGTACACGCCAAAAAATAAAAGCTGCTAGAACAAAAAGAGCCACCAACACAAGTACCGTTATTAAACTCATGCCACCACCTGCGCGATCACACAAGTGATGTTATCCAAACCACCACGCGAATTCGCCATGCCAATAAAATACTCAACTGCACTCTGCAAATTTAAGCCCTTGCGTTGCAACTCCTCGAGAAATTCAAAATCTTCAACAAAACCATGTAAGCCATCTGAAGAGAGCAAAAACACATCCCCAACTTTGGTTTGAATTGTCCCTACATCCACCAACACCTCAGCTCGAGTCCCCAAAGCCCGCATTAACTGATTGCGATTGGCGTGGTTTTGGGCTTCTTCTGGGGTCATGATGCCATGTTCGACTTGAAAACCAACCCAAGAGTGGTCGCGTGTAACTTGTGAAATTTCGCCATTTCGCACCAAATACGCTCGAGAATCGCCAACATGCCCATAAATCAATTGTCGTTCTAAGGCAATACAAACCGTAATAGTTGTTCCCATACCACTAAACTCTGGATTCTCGAGGGCTTCGCGGTTAATTCGGCGGTTTGCTGCCACCAACGCCCGTTCTAAAGCTTTATCTAAAGGAATGGCTTTGTTGCCAGCCGATGTGAACTCCACATAATCTGAAATCGCTTTAGAGACCACTTCGATGGCGGTTTTGCTAGCGCGTTCGCCCGCCGCCGCACCACCCATACCGTCTGCTACCGCAAAAAAACTCATTGCACTGCGCCCAGAAGAAAAAGTCTTGACGCGGTGATAATCCTCGTTGTGGTCGCGCACACGCCCGACGCTCGAGCCGTGACCGAAGATAACATTTCCTTTCGTTTGCACCACCATAAGCTCCTGAATTCGCAAAATACCGTATTTCAACACAGTCTAACATTATTGAATCACAATGTACTGACTTAAACTCATCAAACCCCCAGACAGCACCATTTCACCCAAAGATAAGTGTGAAAAACTCGGCGGAAAAAGACGGATAAAACCCTTACAGTTCTTTTAGGAGGGGACAGCCATGCAATATGCGGTGCGCTTAGACGAACAAATTATCAGTGGAAAACAACGAAACGACATCGCTAAACGAGTCGCACCACACCTTGGACTGAGTATCCCTGCGCTTGAACGCCACTTAGAGCGCCCCGACAAAAGCATTATGGTACGCAGCAACAAACGAAGCGCTGCCGAATTTATTGCCCGATGGTTAAGAGCTTATGGTGTCCGAGTTACGGTTCTCGAGTTCCATAACCCAAGCACAATGATACGCCTGACCAAACACGCCAGCCTAACCATTCCACCTCGAGCCAATGGTTTTAATCGCGTCCCACTGGGCAGACAACCCGCCCCAACGCTATGCTAAAAATTACGGTACACTGCATCTTCTATGGACGAAATGATTATCGAAGACAGCATCATCGGCACAGGCGCAACCGCAACCACTGGACAAATGGTTAAAGTCCATTACACTGGCATGTTCCCAGACGGCAGGGTTTTTGACTCGAGCCTGCCACGAAACGAAGCCTTTGAATTCCCACTCGGGGCTGGACATGTGATTAAAGGCTGGGATGAAGGTGTAGCTGGCATGAAAGTTGGCGGAAAACGCAAGCTGACCATTCCACCGCATCTTGGCTACGGCGCAAGGGGCGCGGGTGGTGTGATTCCACCAAACGCCACACTGGTCTTTGAGGTCGAATTGCTCGGCGTGGAGTAGAATAAAAGCATGACCATGCTTGAACAAGCCCTATCCAAAAAAGCCTTCGCTGCTTTAGAGCGTTTACGACGTGAAAGAGGTATTCGCTCTCGAGCCAAAGCTATTGAAATTGCACTTCTCGAAATTGCACCAGATGATGAAACAGATGATGCAGTTCATTTAAGTCCAGCCGATGCCGCCATTTTTGAAGAGCGAATGACAAGTATGGAGGCAGGGCGTTTTTTAGAAGCGACAGAAATTTGGCTTAAACTCAAAGAAAAACGAGAAGCGAGTAAAGCATGAGGCGACTGGCAGGAACGCCACTTCGTATTATTTTCGATTTTTCCACCGATAAAGAAATGCTGGCACTTGAGGATAAAGATGCAGCCGCACTAGAGCAGGCACTTCTACTGTTGGCGCAAACAGGACAGGGTGACATTGTTCCCATGATTGGTTACGCAAACGGATTTCGCTTAAGAGTCGGTAAGACTCGAGCCGAATTTTATGTTAATCAAAAAAACCAAATTTTAGGTGTTACTCGAGTATTTTACCGTCAAGAAGGTTATAAAACCAAAGGACGCTCGAGACGCTAATGAATCATCTTCTGGCTCATGCGGTGCGCTTTAGCCGTGGGTTACGGGCTGCTGGGGTGCGGGTCACACCAAGCCAAACCGAGGTTTTTACACTGGCACTCAGCCATATCTCAATGCTCGAACCAAGGGCTTTTGCCGATGCTGCCCGAACTTGCTTGGTTTCAAAACGCGAGGACATCGCTAAATTTGAACAAGTTTATAGAACCTTCTGGACTGAACTGGGCATGGGCGGCATTCCAGACGAACTCCTGAACCAAATCAGCTTACCGAACCAGCAACAAAAACCTCGTCCTGCCGAAGTGCGTGACGGCTCGAGTCAAACTGCACCGCGTTCAGATTTGCCGCCACAACCACTCACAGACCGAGCTTTAACGTACAGTTCTGATGAAACCCTCAAAGCCAAGCGTTTTGACCAAATGAACCCGTTTGAACTCGAGGCAGCCAAAAATGCCTTAAAACGTTTTCAGTGGCGAGTCGGTGAGCGGCGTACCCGACGATTTGCACCTGCCACCAAAGGCGAACGGCTTGATTACCGCAAGTCATTTCGCACCGCCATGCGTTATGGGGGCGAATGGATTCGGCTCGAGATGAGACAA
>JBEGTV010000163.1:0-6260 GCA_041179225.1 Deinococcota bacterium
TCGTCTGGTCGAAGCAGCGCATAACCCCGTTTATATTCAAGTGTTCCAGTCAGGGTTTCTCTGGCGCGTTCCAAAACCCGAATCACTTCGCCTTCGCTTTGACCATTGCGCCGCAATTCTCTTGCCACCACACGGTCATTGTGCCAAGCAAAAAGTAGTGAATCGTTTGGAATCAGCATTGAACGCAAACCCGGTGTGTCTGGGGTAAACCATCCCGAGCCATCGCTACGAACCTCGAGCCGTCCTACAATGGGGACAAATTCTCGGCTAGGTTGGTATATTCCGCGTTTTGGAGCTATTAAATAGCCTGTGCGTTCAAGACCAATCACCGCATCCTCGAGTCCTTTGCGTCCGCCGAGTCGTTCAAGCAGGGTTTGGTCTAGTTCAAGCGACAATTCACGACTATTTAAGCCATTGGGATTGGCTCGAAAATGCTCAAGTAAGGCTTGGTAAGGGTTATACAATGCACCTTGGTAAGAAAAAACATGTTCTTTAGCTTCGCGCCGCAAACGCACCAATTTTTTTGTGGCTGGTGCTTCAGGAATCACTTCTAGTGTCTCTGGATTTAAGGCTGGTGGGTTCTCGAGTGCCTCTGGGTCTGATAAAGCCGCCTCGGGTACAATTGCTTCGACTCGACTTGGTTTCCGCCCTCGAGCTTTAACCACTGGCGTTTGAACAACAACGGGTACGGGTTCTGGATTTTTCTTCGGTCTGCCTCGAGTTTTAACTTTGAGAACTTCTGGGCTTGGCTCAATAAACTGGGCTTGCACAGGTTCATTGGGCTGGACTGCCACAGGTTCATTGGGCTTTTCTGTAACAACTTGAATCGGCTCAGCGACTTCAAGCTGTTTTTTGGCTTTACCTCGAATTTTACGCACAGGCACAAGTGGTTCGGTTGACACCATTTCTAGGGGTTCAACAACTTTGATTTCTAGGGGTTCAACAAATTTAGAGGATTCTAAAACCTTTGGGTCTAAGCTCGGAAAGCTGCTCGGCAATGGCTCTTTTTTGCGTCTCCCACGCTTGGCTGGCTCGGGTATGATCACCACTGGTTCAACCAGAACGATTGGTAACTTTTCAGACACCAATTCAGCGACTGGTTCAATCGCTTTGCGCCGACGTACTTTGGGAATAGCTTCTTTTGGGTTAAGGGTTACTACTGGTGCGGCTTCGAGACTGGCTTCAAAAAGCGGCTTAACTTCGGATTCTTTTGTTTTTTTGCGTTGACGAACAGATTGACTTGAGGTGCTAATGTTGACTCCTTACGCAATACATCAGTCTAGCGCATGATTTTGACATGCAGCGCACAAGACCAAATGCGCGTTTTACGGTTGGCATTGTCTGGAATTGCACAAGTAACGCAACGCCCAGACTACGAGTCTGGAGTATAGCATAAATTTGAATTACTCGAGCAATTCACGTAAATACTGGGGAATTGGAATGGCTCTCTTCTCTAAATCTGTGGCAATGTGTTCGGTTGAACCTTCAGCAATCAGGGCTGAGTCAGACTGACGTTCGATGGCGTATTCAAACCTGACCAAACGTGATCGCATTGCGCCAACTCGCGTCGTGAGTAGTAATTCATCATCAAAAACAGCCGCTCGGCGGTACTTCACGGCTGCCCCTGAAACCACCAGTAGAACCCCACGCTTTTCGACTTCACGATAAGGCAAACCTACTTGGGTTAGAAAATCCACTCTACCCATTTCGAGCCAAACCAAGTAATTGCTGTGATGTACGATTCCCATAGCATCAGTTTCGGCGTAACGCACCCGAAAACGAGTTTGTGATTGTTTAACTGGCATAAATTAGCATACACTGCTTATCGCCTTAGATTACAAAGTTTGCAAAAGTAAAGAAGCATGTCATAATCCCCACCAATGAGGCATCCCAAAACCCCTTTAGTGAGGAATACACGTTCTTCTTTAGTGAGGAATACACGGTGTTAAAAGGGAACGTAACCGATTTTCCATTGGTCAGCATTTTACAAATGCTTGAACGCGATGCTCGAACCGGTTCGGTTCGACTCGAGTATGCTCAAGGCGCACTGATTAGTGTGATTGCAGGTAAAGTTGTCCATGCGGTCTACCCACCTTCCAAGGGCGAACGGGCTTTAAGTTTAATCTCGAGTTTTCAAAATGCAGCTTTTGAATTCTTTGAAAACAAACTCCCTAATGAACAGACCGTTAAACGTCCAATGCAACTGCTACTGATGGAATTACACAGTGAAAACCTTGAATGGAAAAAAATCCGCAATCGCTTAAAAAATTGGACACTCTCACCACAATGGGCAGGTGCAATTCCCAACAGCACCAACCCTGAGCGGCTCGAGGTGATTGGTTTAATAAATGGCACGCGCAACATCGAAGATATTATTCACACCTGTGATTTACCACCGCGCCGCGCTGCCGAAATTCTGGTGGAATTTACCAATGAACGACTTGTGTTACTTGGCAGTGCCAGTGAAATCACTCAGCCTCTTGAGTTGATGGTCTTACCGATTTTTGCCGCAGATGAAGCCACGATCTTTGTAGACCAAGGATTGTACAATCAATGGAAAGCCATTTACGGGACGGTACTTGCCACAGTCATCACACAAAAAGGTGAGCGGCAAATGTTTCGAGTCAAAGGGCGCGAAAATAGTTTAGGACGGGTTCAACTAGCAGACATTGCCGTGCGAAAACTCAAATTAGCCCGTGGTGTAAAAGTCCGTATCGTCCCTTCTGGCGGAACACGTTAAAGAGTTGGTTACAAAAGCACCCTAGATGCTACAGTATACACATGAGTCCAGATTTGCTCCGCGCCTTGATATTGGTTGTCCCAGTATTGCTGGCTGCTATTCTATACACCGTTATTAGTGGCGGAATTCAATTCAGTAAACTCGGTTTTATCATCACCGAAACCATCGGCGCAATCCGCGAACGGCACTTTGGCTCGAGTGGACAAATCAGTGCTTATCAAGCCACGATGATTGCCTTGTGCGGCACGGTTGGCACAGGCAGCATTATCGGTGTAACGGCTGGGATTTTACTCGGTGGTCCCGGCGCAATTCTTTGGATGTGGATTTTTGGCTTACTCGCCATGGCACTCAAATACGGCGAAGTGGTTTTAGCCCAGCATTTACGCCGAATTTACAGCGATGGCAGTGTTCTTGGTGGACCGTTTTTGTACATTGCTAGGGCTGTACTCCCAGCCCCGCTCGGTAAATTCTTAGGCGCAGCCTTTGCGCTGCTTGCGATTATTGCCGCCTTTGCCCTTGGCAACCTCGCGCAAATTTCAGGAGCAACCACTGCCCTAGAAGCCAGTTTTGAACTTCGCCCAGTTTTCTCGAGTCTGATCCTAGCGATTATTGTACTGAGTATCCTTGGCGGTGGGGCAATTCGGATTGCTCGAGTGGCACAAGTATTATTTCCCTTGATGCTTGCCTTGTACACCATTTTAGCACTGGGTTTAATCATTAAAAACATTGGGGTACTACCAAGTGCCTTTATCAGCATTTTCACCAATTCAGTTTCGTTCACGGCTGCTGCCTCTGGCGGAACTGGTTATGCGCTTTTTGCTATTGTTTCTCAAGGCTTTGCCAGAAGTATTTTTGCCACCAGCGCAGGTTTTGGCATCTCGAGCATCGCTCATGCCCAAGCCCAAGTAGATCACCCTGTCAGACAAGGCTTTTGGGGCGTGGTTGAAGTCTTTATTGCCATGCTCGTCTCGAGCCTGACTGCCCTTGCGGTTCTCACTGTTCCAAACGCTTGGCAAGGCATGTCAGAAGCTATTCCCGCCGAAGCTGTCACCAGTGCTTTTCGTAGCCTTGGTGTGGTTGGTACGAATTTCAATGAACAGTTGGCTGGCTTAGGCACTGGCACACTGGCAGTGGCACTAACCCTTTTTGCGATTGCCACCACCATCGCTTGGGCATTTTATGCCGAAGAAGCCTTTGGTCATTTATTCGGTGATGGAATGCGTTGGTCCGTGCGTCTTGTCTGGGTTGGTATGATTTTTCTAGCCCCATTTATTGTTGTTGAATACGGCACGTTCATCTCAAGCGCCGAGTTTTTACTGGCAATCATGGCAATCCCCAACATTATTGCCTTATTTTTCCTCATGCCTGTGGTCAGAAACCTCACCAGAGGATTCTTCCAAGGCGAATTTTATCAAGCCCCAGACACACCAGCCCCACGTCCAGTCACCCAAGAAGATGCTTATGCCAGCATGGAATTTAACTTAGACTGATGGCGAAAGGCAAAAGGGATTTACCTTCGCCCTTTGCCTGTTTTACCCTTCGCCCTTTGCCTGTTTTTGCCCTTGCATTTCTCGCCAAATTGTTTCTGGTCTGGCGGGTAGCTCGAGAATCCGTACCCCAACTGCATCAAAAATTGCATTGCTGATGGCTGCTGCACCCGGTACGAGAGGGGGTTCGCCAACCACCCGAGCGCCAAATGGTGCGGAATCCGATGGGTTTTCTACCATGATGGTCTCGAGCGGCGGAATATCGGTCGCCCTCGGGAAGACATACTCGAGAAAATTAGCCGTGGCATGACCAGCTACTTCGTCGTAACGCATGGCTTCGTATAAACCCATGCCAATGCCTTGGGCTGTGCCGCCGTGCATTTGCCCTTGAACAAGTGTCGGGTTTAAGGCAAACCCGACATCTTGAATCGCCACCTGCGCTAATGGGGTCACAAAACCAGTCTCTGGGTCAACATGGACTTTTGCAAGATGCACGGCAAACCCCGGCGCACCCGATTTCATGGCACTGCGCCCCTCGGCAACGATTGGACCATCACCGCCAGCTTTGCGTTGGGCAATTCCAGCCAGTTTAGCGATTGTGATACCTTTATCTGGCACGCCTTTGACTTGGGCTTGACCATTTTTAAGCTCCAAGTCTTCGATGTGCGCCTCGAGTTCCAAAGCCGCCAGTTTCAAGAGTTGTTGTTTGACACTGTTCGAGGCATCCAGTACCGCCCCAGAAACACTGACCGTGACTTGCGAACCACCCGAGGCGGGGGCATAAGGACCCATATTGGTGTCACCTTGAACAAGTTCAATTTGTTCTGGGTCTATGCTTAAGGTTTCGGCAACCACCAAGACCAACGAACTATGCACTCCGCTAATATCCACACTGCCGACTTGAAGCCGCACCGTGCCGTCGGGTTCGATTCGGCAAACTGCTCCAGCCGG
Source organism: Deinococcota bacterium (assembly GCA_041179225.1). Classification (GTDB taxonomy): domain Bacteria; phylum Deinococcota; class Deinococci; order Deinococcales; family JAAFIG01; genus JAAFIG01. The sequence continues at coordinate 5,179 of JBEGTV010000163.1, forward strand.
CGAGAACGCCCCGCCCCACGCCCCAACCGCAATACCAACGCCAACATTGGGTTCTCGAGCTTCGGTCATGAGCGGATGGGTTTGGGCTTGCAGCAACACATCACGCATTCCAATTCCGCCCCATGTTGCTCCTGTACCTGTCGGATCGCCAGCCTCAACTGCGTGTTGTAAACGCCATGTGATCGGGTCAGCCTTAACACGGCGAATCAATTCATCCACTAACGACTCGAGAACAAAAGAAACTTGCGGCGCACCCGGCGCACGATATGCCCCGCCTTGGGGTTTATGGGTAGATAACTGGCGAATACTCGAGCGGTAATTTGAGCATTTGTACGTGCCACCAAAAAGCATGGCAACAATCCCACCAAAACCAAACGGAAAAACTCCATTTTCCATATCCACATCTGCCTCGAGTGCCAAAAGCTGACCTGAAGCAGTAGCGGCTAAACGCGCCCTAAATTCTGTGGCTGGGGCTGGGGTTGTGGTGATCATGTCTTCACTTCGGGTCAGCACCATTTTGATTGGCTTATTCAGTGCTACGGCAATGGCTGCCACAAGCGGTTCAATCAGCCCGTATTTTGCACCAAAACCACCGCCAACCGTCATTGGCACAACCCGAACTTTGCGCTCTGGCATATCTAATAGCCGTGCCACTTCGGAGCGCACTGCAAATTGCCCTTGGGTACTCGAGTAAACCGTTAATTCTGTCCCTGGCACAACCACTGCCGCATGAGGCTCGAGGTACGCCTGATGCACCCATGGGGTTTTGAAGCTATGCTCGAGGATAATATCTGCACTAGCAAAAGCGGCTGACACGTCGCCGCGAGAAAAGTTTTTAGTCTCGAGAATGTTAGAACCAGTTTTTTCTTCCGAAGTTCCTGCACTGGTGTCACCATGCAGCGCCGTTAAATCTGCACCTTCTTTGGGGACTCCGCGCTGCCAAACAATAATTTGGTCTTCTCGAGCCACGTCCATGTTCGGCACAACGGGCAATTCGTCGTATTCAATCTCTACGAGCATGGCTGCATCCGAGGCGATTTCGGCTGTTTTTGCGACCACTGCCACGATTGGCTGACCCGCAA
>JBEGTV010000164.1:0-6258 GCA_041179225.1 Deinococcota bacterium
CCACAAAAAAGCAGCTTCTCTTGGGGCGCAAAAAATTTCAAAGCCATCCTCGCCCGTGTAGCCAGTCCGTGCCATCAGCACATCTGTGCCAAAGAGTTGACTTGGGAAAACACTGTTTTTGCGGTAACTTTGCAAATCCGCAGTTGTTACTGGCTCGAGCAATTCGGCAGCCATTGCGCCTTGGGCAGCTATCAGGGCGTTGTCGTCGGAGCGATTCTCGAGAACAACCTCAAAGTTTTTGGCAATTTGCTCGAGGTGTGCCCAGTCTTTTTCGATATTGCTGGCATTAACCACAATCATAAAGGCTTCTGGCTCGAGGCGGTAGACATAAATATCATCTACCACGCCGCCAGATTGGTTTAGTAAAATGCTGTAATGGGCTTTGCCAGTTTTGAGTTTTGCTGCGTCGTTGGCGCACGCGTACTGTAAAAACTCGAGGGCATGATTGCCAGACACAATAAATTCGCCCATGTGTGAAACATCAAATATCCCAGCCTTGGTTCGCACGGCTGTGTGTTCGGCAATGATTCCAGCGTACTGCACGGGCATGTCCCAACCACCAAATTCGACCATCCGAGCGCCAAACTCGAGGTGCGTGCCATGAAGCGCGGTTTGCTTTAGGGTTGTCATATCGCGCATTCTAGCAAGACTCGAGGCATTATGATTGCGTTTTGCCCTCGAGTCTTGGCATAGAGTTTTTTGTTGTTGCGCTGAACCTTGGCTTTTTGTTGGTTTATTGCTTATTGGACGATGGTGATGCTGCCTTTCATGCCTCCAACCCCATGAAAATCGCATTGAAAGTTAAACGTGCCAGCGTTGGCAAAGGCAATTACTTGGTCAGTGGTTGCCCCAGTTTTGGTTTGTCCTGCGCCGCTTCCAGAAAGTGGGTGTCCTGTTCTGGCTTGGATGGTGATTGGCGTTCCGACTTTTAAGGTGCATGAAGTGGTCAGGTAGGCATTGGCTGAGCCAGAAATTTCTATCGTACTTGGGCAGGTTGTGTTGACTGGGAGTATGGTTGGATTGTTACAACCTAGTAATGCTGTTGTGCCGAGAATAATACCGATGATTCGTTTCATGTTGTACCTCCGAATGAAAGTATAGTCCTTATGCGGCTTTCTACGACTTGCGATTTAACACGTTTTTTGTTTAAGCTCAAACCATGCCTGTTTCGGACGCGATAGATAAAAGAATTCTCGAGGTGCTGCAAAAAAATGCTCGGATTGCCAATACCGATTTAGCTGATGAGGTTGGGCTTACGCCAGCCCCGTGTTTACGGCGGGTGCGGCGGCTCGAGGACGAAGGCTTTATTTTGGGCTATACAGCCCTGCTCGATGCCAAAAAAGTTGGTGTAGGTCTTACGGTTTTTGTGATGGTGACATTGGATCGTCAAACCAAAGGCACATACGATGACTTTGCTACAAAAATTCGCTCTCGAGCCGAAGTTCTCGAGTGTTACTTAATTCTTGGTGATAGGGATTTTTTACTTAAAGTCTGTGTGCCAGATTTGGAGGCGTACCAAAAGTTTTATCTCGAGCATTTAACTAGAATTACGGGTGTTCGCAACATCAATAGTATTATCGCGGTTTCTGAGGAGAAACGCAGTACGGTTTTGCCGTTATGAGGTGACTCTCATGTGACTGGCTGGTAGACTGGGCTGGTGCAAAGTCAGACTCCCGAAGTTGGTTCGCAAATCCTTGATGCCATTGCGCCGTATATTGGGCAGATTTCCTTTGGTGGTTTAGCGGGTTTTGCGACAGGTTATGCGATGAAAAAAATTGGTAAAATTGCACTTTTTGTTTTTGGCACAATTTTTATTTTGCTGCAAGTGCTGGCTTATATGGGTGTTATTGAAATCAATTGGTTGCGTGTACAACAATTTGCTGAACCTGCCCTGCAACGCCCAGCCCTTGAGAATACATTGAATGGTATTATGGGTGTACTGACCAATAACTTACCGTTTGCGGGTTCGTTTATTCCGGGATTTTTGCTGGGCTTAAAATTTGGTTAGATCCCAAATTCTTCGGGTAAAGGAGAGGTCGCGTAGAACTCGAGCGGCTTGCCTTTCCATTCGAGTTTGACCATTACTTCAAGCGCATGAAGAAATAGCCGTTTATGCCCAGTAAGTCTGGTAAAAGCCCTGTTCCAAGCAAAATTGCCATATGTGGCATCGCCTATCATCGGTAAGCCTCTTGCCGCAGCTTGAACCCGAAGCTGATGGGTTTTGCCTGTTTTTGGTTTGAGTTCAAGTTGGCTAAAAATACCATCCTCGAGCCGAGTGGTACTGATTCGTTTTATTTCGGTTAGCGCGTTTGGTTTTCCTCTTGTAATAACACTTCCAGTCCCATTTTTCTCGAGTCTATCTTGCCAAATTTCTTTTTTGCTGGCTAGGCTACCAAACACCAAGGCACGATAGGTTTTTTGAATCGTATTGTCCTCAAAGGCTTTTTTGATGGCTCGAGCCAGTGCAAAGTCGCTACAACCAAGAATCACCCCACTGGTTGGGCTGTCTAAGCGGTGCAGTAAAAATAACTCGCCACCTTTCCAGTAATAGCGTTCGTTCTCAAGGTCATAAGCACAAGTCAACAAGGCTTTAGGATTAGCTCGAGTCTCGTTTGGATGCGACATTATGCCATCTGGTTTGTGTAGTGCGATTAAACCCGCCTCGAGTGTTTTGAGAATGCTTACGCCATGTCCAAGTGGTAAACCTTGATCAATTTCCACTTTTACCCTCGAGCCGATGGTTTGCCATACCGATTCTCAACATATTCAGCCACCATGCTCATAAATTCCTCAGCGATACTCGAGCCTTTTAAGGTTGTGACCAATGCCCCATCGCGGTACACGGGTGCTTTTGGTTCTTCGCCTGTTCCGGGTAAGCTAATGCCAATGTTGGCGTGTTTGGATTCGCCAGGTCCATTGACCACGCAGCCCATCACAGCGACGGTCATATTTTCCACACCGGGATGGGTTTTTTTCCAAGTTGCCATATTGTTATCTAAACTGATTTGAATATCTTGAGCAAGTTCTTGGAATAAACTGCTGGTGGTGCGTCCACAACCGGGGCAAGCCGTGACTTGCGGACTAAAAAACCGTGCGCCAACCGCTTGCAAAATCTGTTTTGCGACTTCAACCTCGAGTTTACGACTTGCGCCGGGTTCTGGGGTTAAGCTAACCCGAATGGTATCGCCGATGCCTTGGGCTAAAAGTGGGGCTAGAGCGGCACTCGAGGCGGCAATGCCTTTTGTTCCCATGCCAGCTTCGGTTAATCCAAGATGCAGGGCGTAATCACAAGCGGCTGATAAGCGTTGGTACACATTCCAGAGCATTGGTGCATTGGAAATTTTGGTACTGATGATGATTTTATCTTTGCTCAGTCCGTAACTCTCTGCCATTTGTGCGCTCGAGATGGCAGACTCGAGCATGGCATTAATCATGATTGCTTCAGCACTGAGGGTTCCACCGTTCTTTGTGTTCTCATCCATCATCCGAATGACCATCGCTTGGTCTAAGCTACCCCAGTTCACACCGATTCGTACCGGACGATCAAAATGTGTTGCCACTTCAATCATGGTTCTAAAATTATCATCGTGTTTTTTGCCAACACCAACGTTACCGGGGTTTATTCGGTACTTAGCTAGTGCCTTGGCAGTTTCGGGGTATTCACGCAGTAAAATATGACCGTTGTAATGAAAATCCCCTACGAGCGGCACAGGATAGCCAGCGTCTTCAATGCGTTGTTTGATTTCTGGGACTTTTTCGGCAGCTTCTTTGTTGTTCACGGTTATTCGCACAATTTCCGAGCCAGCCGCCGCCAGTTCAATCACTTGCGAAGCGGTTTTGATTGCGTCGCTTGTGTCGGTGTTGGTCATGCTCTGCACCACTATTGGGTGGTCGCTGCCCATGAGTATCCCACCAATGTTTACAGCCACAGTTTTACGGCGTTTAATCTCAAACATGGATTTAGCTTACTCGAGGTACACAGGGCTGTGTGTCATCATTTGCTGTCATCTGTATCTTCAAGACAGTGTAGAGTTTATTTATGAAAGACAACTTGCCCCAAGGTGTGTACCGTAACGATTCACCAATTACTGAAACTGCCGATGATGCCCCGCCATTAAAAACCGACATGAAGGATTTTGTGGCACTAACATTGGCTGCCTACAGCATTATTCTGCCGCATGTGCTATTGGTGATTGGTGGGATTGTGGCAGTGTTTTTCTTGCTCAATGTACTTTTCACCGCAGGGAGATAAAATAACTTCATGATTAAAGCCATTTTATTTGACCTTGACGAAACCCTGATTTTAGATGAACCTGTGGTGCAACACGCTTTTTATACCACGGCGCAAACCGTAACTCGAGATAAAGTAAAAGCCCAAGCACTGGCTCACGCAGCAGAAACCCATGCCAAGCGCCTTTGGCAAGGGATTCCACAGATTGCCCTTGAGTACGCCAAACGCATTGGTCATAGTGCCTTAGAAGGGCTTTGGGCGGATTACAACCCTAGCCTTGAGCCTGAGCGTTTACTGGAAAAAGCCATGTCGGAAATCAAAGTCATGTGTTGGTTACAAGCACTCGAGGAAACTGATTTAACGGGCAATGCGGTAGAACTCTCTGAACGCTGGACTGCGTTGCGCTCGAGATACCCGCTCTACCCAGATGCTGATGAATTGCTGGCTCAATTATTTGGTCAGTACAAACTAGGGATTGTTACCAATGGTATCGCTGGGCTGCAACGCAAAAAATGGTACGGCAGCGGACTCGAGACTTGGTTTGACGCTGTGGCAATTAGTGGCGAGGTGGCAGTAGGCAAACCCGAAAAAGGTATTTTTGAATGGATTGCCAAAGAACTCGAGGTGAGTTTAGATGAATGCGTCATGGTTGGCGATAATTCAGACCGTGATGTCCAAGGTGGAATCAATGCTGGTATGAAAACCGTGTGGTTAGATCGTGGCTTCAAACCAAAAACAGCCCAAGCGAGCTTTGAATGTAAGCAGTTGCTCGAGATTCTGCCGTGGCTCGAGAGAAACTGAGAAAGAGGAAGTTTTTCCTCTTTCTTCTGCTCTTAAGTGTTATGCTATTTACATATGATTACTGCCCAAATCCGAGTTCTCGAGTTACATGAGATTCTTAATCGTGCCAATATTGCTTATTACGAACAGGATAACCCAGACCTGTCCGATGCTGAGTACGATATTCTCATGCGTGAATTGAGGAGTCTCGAGGCTGTCAACCCAGATTTAATTTCACCAGATAGCCCAACCCAACGGGTCGGTTCTGCCACTAAAGACCGTGCGTTGTTCGAGCCGATTAAGCACCCAACGCCAATGCAAAGCCTTGATAATGCTTTTGGGCTGCCAGATTTAGAAAATTTCGAGGAACGCCTGAACAATGTCATGGGTGTCAAGGGTATAGAAAGACAGTACACCTGTGAACTCAAAATTGATGGATTAGGAATTAACCTTTTGTACAAGGCTGGAAAACTTCAATGGGCAGCCACAAGGGGCGATGGCGAAACTGGCGAGGACATGACCAAGAATATCCTGACCATTCCCAGCATTCCGCAAACCCTATCCGAACCCGTTGACCTCGAAGTACGCGGCGAAGTGTTCTTGTCCCGAGCCGAATTTGCACGAATTAACGCGGAACTCGAGGCAAAAGGCGCTGCGCCGTTTAAGAACCCGAGAAATGCCGCCTCTGGCAGTTTGCGGCAGAAGGACACGGCAACCACAGCTTCGCGTAACTTAAAAGTCTATTTTTATGCTTGTGGCGATTTGCGTCATTTGGGTGTGACCACACAAAGTGGTTTACTCGAGAAATTCAAAGCCCTTGGCTTACCAATTTCCCCAGATTACGCTGTGGTGGATGGCGTAGCTGGTATCGAGGCGTACCATGCTAAAATGACGGCAGCACGGGCAACCCTCGAGTTTGACGCTGATGGTAGTGTTGCCAAAATCGAGGAACTGCGCCTCCAAGAAGAACTCGGGGCAACAGGGCGAGCGCCGCGTTGGGCAATTGCCTATAAATTCCCAGCCGAGGAAGTGCTGACCAAGCTACTCGAGATTACGGTGCAAGTTGGACGCACAGGGAAAATCACACCAGTTGCCGAACTCGAGCCGGTTTCACTTGAAGGCAGCACTGTGGCTCGAGCCACCCTACACAACCAAGATTTTATTGATGGTCTGGGGCTACATATTGGGGATACCGTTGTAATTCGTAAAGCTGGCGGGGTGATTCCCGAAGTTATGCGAGCAGTGAC
>JBEGTV010000165.1:0-6238 GCA_041179225.1 Deinococcota bacterium
CGCTTCTGACACTGGCACACCAGCAAAAACCTCTTCGCAAACCGCACAAGTCAATATCTTTGACATCACCAGTCAATTGCGGGCTTGGTACAAATTAAATGGTCCAACCGACGGAACAATCATCAATGGTTCGGTGCTTGACTCGAGTCCCAATGCAAATAACGCCACTGCCGATGGTAATGCCTGTGTTTTTACCGAAGCTGGAATATCAAACTTAGCCAATACTGGCTACCGATTCAACTCAGGTGCTGGCGGGGCGGATTGTGGTACGACAAAACATGGCAGTGTAACTGCACCAAGTTTGGGCTTACAAAACAATTACACTTTTGCCGTCTGGATTAAACCACAAGGCACACTGGGTAATCACTGGATTATGGGCGAAGTCCAAACCAACGGACAATTCCCTTGGCAAAGAATGTTCATTGGTCAAGACAACGACGGGGCTACAGTCGTTGGCACGAGTAGCAAAGTTTCCTTTATGCTCCCAACAAATAGTACAGCCATTGTGGTCACTGATCCCACGGTCATTACCGCAGATACTTGGTATCACTACGCTGTGACTGTCTCGTATGCCGCCAATACGAATACAACGACAATCAAGCTTTACCGCAATGGTGTTCAAGTGGCAACAGGCAGTAAAGTAGCCAATGGGATCAATTTCGCCACACTGAATTTTCTGATTGGAAACGCGCAACAAGGTGCAGCCACAGGAACTGGCACAAGAATTTTCAAGGGTGTAATGGACGAAGTACGGGTTTACTCACGAACTTTGACAGCCACGGACATCATTGCCGTAAGGGACGCACCGAGTAACTAAAATTCTCTATTCAGCCCCAGACCCCGCGCTTTCTCTCGAGCGCGGGTTATTTTTTGGCTTGGCATATTTGAGGATAAAAAAAGATACCTATTATGCGGTGTGACGCATCCGTGTGACACTTGTCTAACGCTCGTGTGACGCACGTAAAGTAAGCTATAGGCGAATCAATTATTTTTCGGCAAACGTCCTATTTGTAAGGAGAATCAGCATGAAAAGTCAGTTTAAGTTACCGTTCTTACTCTTTCCGTTGTTGGCAGCTACTCTGGTCGCCTGCCCACCCTCACCTGCTGTTGGCGATTTACCTGCCACCCCCACCAACTTTGCAGTCTCGAGTACCACCGCCACCAGCATTAGTTTGGCATGGACTGCCGTGACCGGGGCAACCAGCTATGTCTTAGAGCGCGGTATTGCGGCTGGTGCAAAAGCCCAAATTGCCACGCCAAGTGGCAACACCTACACCGATTCTGGTTTGACCACTGGCACAAATTATAGTTATGCCTTAAAAGCCGTTAATGCCAAAGGACCCAGTGCCACAGCCGCTTTGGTGTCTGGTGTGCCACTTGCACCGGGCGCAGACCCAGATGGCGATGGAGTCTCGAGTGCCGACGAACTGGCTGGTTGGGATGTGGTGATTTCAAGGGGTGGCACACAGCTTTCTACCCGTAAAGTCACTTCTGACCCGAGTAAAGCCGATACCGATAGCGATGGTCTGACTGACGGACAAGAACGCAGCCGATTTATAGACCCGAACACCGATGATACAGACGCTGACTTACTTAAAGATGCCGATGAAGTGAACATTTGGGTCAGTAATCCAGCCGATGTGGATACCGATAATGACTCCACAGGTAACTCAGGTTTGTTTGATGGGAACGAATTAGCCACCTATAAAACCTCACCGACTTTAGCTGACACAGACGGCGACTTTTTTAATGACTTTCAAGAAGCCATTACACTAGGTAATGAATTTAAGCCCTTAATTGCCAATACCCCACGTTTTGAACTTGAATTTGCTTCTGCTCCAAGCATCAGCTTGGTTGTAGTTGACACCACCAACAGCAATAACAATGTCACCAAAAGCTCGAGTCTTGCACTTGGTTCAACCAGTTCCAAAAGCAGCACCGACACCAATACCGAACGTTTTAGCGCCGAAGTCAGCGTGACCGTGGGTGTAGAAGCCAAAGCTGGTTTAGATGGTGGCGTGACCGCTTCCTCGAGCGTCACAGCAACCGCAGGGTACGGCACAGAAAACACCAAGAGTTTCACGAGTGAATCTGGTAATTCAACCCAAAAGACTGCCGAAGAAGCCCGCAGTTCTAGTTCCGAAGTTGGTAAACAAATCGGTGGTGGAACAATGACGGTTGGTTTTAAGGTCAAGAACACAGGCGATATTACCTTTACCCTGACCAATTTAGCGATTTCGGTTTTGCGCCGTGACCCCAATGATTCAACCAAATACAAATTTGTTGGTTCAATGACCCCAAACTTGGGTTCTGGCACACCTCCAAGCCTGACTTTAGGCAAAGGTGTGACTTCCGGTGCATTAGGCGCAACCCTAGCTTTTACCGATGCCAGCGAATTACTCGAGATTATGCGAAACCCAGCCGATTTACGTTTTGAATTGGCAGGCTATGACTTAAAAGACGGCAACGACAAGAACTTTGCTTTCCAAAACGATTTTACCAACGGGCAAACGGCTCAGATTGTAGTGGATTACGGCAATGGCAATATCGTGCGTCAGCGCGTAGCAACCAATGTCGAACGGGTCGCTGGAACAATCGTTGGTGTGAAACTCGGCAAAGCTCTGAACGACATTCTGGGTTTACCCTTCACTACAATTGCCGATTCTGTAACAGGTTTTAAGGTCATTAACGGTATTACTGATAAAAAAGCAGGTCAGATGATTAGTTCCAAAACTGTGGCTGATCCAAAGTCCTTGTGGGTCGTGATTGGCTCGAATGGCTTAGCCATGACTGGAGTCAATGTAGACGACATTCTGGTTAAATCTGGAACAGAAGTTCGTTTAATGTTGGCAAGGGACGTTGATGGTGATAAGTTACTCGAGAACGAAGAGTATTTCTATGAAACCTCAGATTCAAATCCAGACAGCGATGGCGACACGATTACCGATTTTGATGAAGTACGCACGGGTTGGAATGTCCAAGTTGTTGGTAAGCCGATCAAGAAAGTTTATGCCAATCCAAAAGCCGTGGATTCTGACACGGATAGCCTGACAGATTTACAAGAAAAGACCGCAGGCACAAATCCGCTCCTCAATGACACTGACTCCGATGGTACATTGGATGCAGCCGATACAGACCCGCTCAATCCAGCCACCAATCCAATCATCACTGGTTTTGATGTGACTGTAGCTGGTAAAACTGCTACGTTGGTTGCCACGGTTGCCAATCCAAGCCTAAAAGATTCAGTCATTAACTGGGGTGATGGTACTGCTAACACCGTTTTAACAGGTAATCCAGCCAAAACCATTAGTGTGCAACATGTTTATGCCACGAGCGGTTTGTTTACTGTTACCCTAACTGCTTCAGACTCGAGCGCTCCAACGCCAAAAACAACAACAGTGACTAAGAACTTAGACATTAAAGACATTACCAGTAATTTACTGGCTTGGTTTAAGTTTAATGGTCCAACCAGTGGCACAACCATTAATGGTCCTGTAGTCAACACTGCAAACAGCAACAGAAACGGTACAGCCGATGGTAGTGGTTGTGTACTCACTGACTTTGGTATATTTAATCTTGTTAATTCGGCATACCGCTTTAACTTTAATGAAAATGGTGCAGGTTGCGGTTCTTCTCAGCATGGTAGCGTCACCGTTCAGAATCTTGGTTTCACCGATCAAATTACCTACAGTGCATGGATTTACCCTCAAGGCAGCCTAGGCGATAATTGGATTATGGGACAAGCCGACAACAATGGCAGCAATCCTTGGGCGCGAATGTTTATTGGACAATCGAACGATCAAGCTAATGGTGGTTTAGCCGTTGGACAAAGCGAAAGAGTTTCATTCCTGTTACCGCGTTCTGGTAACACCAGTATTCTTGTGACCGACCCTGATCCACTCAACATCTCGAGCAATACTTGGAATCATTTTGCCGTTACCGTTTCTAAGTCTGGTGCGACCACTACAGTCAAACTTTACCGTAATGGTAATCTTAAAAGTACAGTCAGCAAGGACTTTACTTATACTGCCCCAAACACCACAGGTTCTTTCCTAATTGGCAATGGTCAACAAGGCTCGAGTAGTGGTTCGGGCAGTAATCTTTATAGAGGTAAGATTGATAACGTCCGCGTTTATAGTCGGGCATTAGCCGCTAATGAAATCGTGGCTGTTAAAGACGCACCGGAAAACTAAGCATTAAAGAAATCACCCCGCACTTTTTCTCGAGTGCGGGGTGATTTTATGTTTAAGGCAAGTTATTTAAGGCACTCTGCACACTCGAGACTAAATCCGAAGCATTACTTGCCGCACCCAAAGTTAAATACAAATTCAGGCTCAGTAAAAACAATTTGGTGTTGTGGCGTTTTGCCAGTCCAGCCGTGTCAAACCAAATATCGTTCCAAGAACCAAACGGCGCTGGGGCAACAACTTTACCAATGTACTCAGACCACTCGGTTAAATTAAACATTCCCCGTGCCAGCACTGCAATCACGACCCTTGCAAGGCGTTCATCTTCACCAAACGCATAAGAAGTCTCGGTATTTGGAGCAACTTTAGAACGCACTGCCTCGAGAATACGAACTAAATCGGTTTTCTCGAGGTGCTTAGAACTGGCAAGTCGAAACAGCACATCTGCCCCGTGTGCCACACCATGCACATACCCAAATTCTTTGTCAAAACCACGCAAGTCTTGTTCGGCAGTTAGGTAGGTCACGCCCGCCTCGAGCAAGGCTTTGACATCACTTACCTCGAGATACGGTGTGAGATTATCTTGACGCACAAGTTCCGATAAAATTAAAGCACTAAAGGTACGCCGAAAAACCGTATTTGTACCGCGCTCACCAATCCCAATTTTGAGGTTCGGGGTGAGCGTAACAATCATGCGTTTTAGGGAATCGGGTTTAAGCACCCCGCGCCGAATCCAACGGGTCAGAATTTCAAAACCATAAGTATCACGCAGTTCTGAATCGGGCGAAGCAAGGCATTCCATCAGAACAGGCGTGACCTCATCGGGTGTGAAATTACTTGGGGCAGCATAATTATTTTGTACTATCCCGCGAAATAAAGTTTTATTCATCGCTCCCTTTGGACAAGCAGCATCTGTTTGTCCAGCCACTCGAGTCAGACCAAAACCAAGCACCATCAGCAGTGCTAACACCGTTATTTTGAACATTGTAAACCTCCGTTTTTTGGCGCTCGAGCCACCTGCTATTTAGCTTGCGCCTAGATTTAGTCAAAACCAAGGGCTTTTTTTGAGCGGATGTTCACGCATAATGTAAGCATGAAAGTTCAACGTCTCGAGCAAGTTGGTGCAGCTAAGCTCTTATTGTCCAGCAAAGCCCAAACGGTCTTGCGTCCATTCTTAAACGCAGAATCCACTATTGGTGAGGCTGCAAAAATAATTAACTTACCAATCAATACCACTGCTTATTGGGTGGGTAAGCTACTCAAAGCCCAGATTCTCGAGATTGTAGAAAATACGCCCTTGGTGAGTTACCGAGCCGTTGCCAATGCTTTTTTTATACCATTTTCCTTAGCGGGTAAGGAAAGTATAGAGTCGTTGTATGCCAGTATCCAAGCCCCAGTTCTTGAGTTATTTCACGCCAGTATTAGCGATGTGATGAACGACTCCGAAGGCGACTGGGGCGTGTGCATCAGCACCCATGAACAGAACTTAATCCTGACGATTGTGGATGAAGCCAGAGGCGGAATCAGCCTTAACTCGAGACGACCCGATACACCTGCCACGGTGAACTTATGGGGTTTTCTGCATTTGGATTTTGAAGATGCCAAAGCCATGCAGAATGAACTGATTGAGGTTTACCAAAAGTACCTGAAAAAGTCTGGCGCTCAGAGGTATTTACTCAGGCTTGGGAATGTGCCAGTTAAGTCGTGACCCTCGGGAAAATCCCATTTTCTTTGGTCATTAAACCCAGTCCGATTAGTCCACGGTGAAGTGTCGCAACATCTGGAACAGAAATCAGAAATCCGATTGGTTGAAGTGCTAATTGTTCAGCAATCCATTTTGGACCAACGTAAGAATAGAGACGAACACTCATACTTTATAAAGCTGCCGAACTGCACTCGAGAAACCTGCATCGTCAGCTAAACGGTAAAACCGCAAAAAACTTTGGATGCGGTACACCTCGAGTTCATGTTGCCTGAGTAACGCACTGGTTTGGTACGCCTCGAGGGTGCTAATTCCTTTGACTTGCTCGAGCAAGCGCTTGGCATTGGCT
>JBEGTV010000166.1:0-6206 GCA_041179225.1 Deinococcota bacterium
GCCATTGGTATGTCCAATTGGCGCTGGAAAGGGAAAGCAAACTGGCGAGCCTAAAATCAAGGTCTTTACGAAAATGAGCGTTACGCACACCTTCCTCGAGAATCTGACGGTAAATTCGTTCAACACTGGCACGGCGCTCAGTGATCTCTTCCATTTTAATGATTGGTAAGTGCTTCCATTCATGGAAAAACACCGTTACAATCTCGCGGTTTTGGCTAATCACATTAAAATGCGCCTCTAAAGCTGAGCGAAGTTTTTCAGGAGCAGCCATTCGACTGTCCCTGATTGGCTCGAGGGCAGCGTCAAACTCGTCGGCGGCTCGGTTGACAATTTCCCAGAGTAATTCTTCTTTACTCGAGATATGAGCGTATAAACTCCCTCCTTGTACTCCAAGGGCTTGGGCAAGGTCACGCATACTGGTGGCATGATAACCACGTTCAGAAAAAAGTTTTGCGGAAGCCTTATAAATTTGTTCTTTGCGAGAAGTTGCGTCTGCCATATGAGTAGTTTACTGCTTTTTGACTCCCTTAATCTGCGCTTACAACCTCGAGTCCATTGCGTTTAGCATTTTCTTGTTGCTGACGACGCTTTGCCAATATGCCATGCTTTGGCGCAAAGACAAAGGCGACTAGAAATAAGAGGGTTTGTAGCACAACGATGCTACCGCCAGTTGCACCATCCAAAAAGTACGAAATATATGTGCCAACCACGCCCGAAAATAGACTCGAGATAACAGCATAAAGCAGCATTTTATCGAATCGGTCAGAAAGAAGGTAGGCGGTAGCACCGGGTGTGACCAGCATGGCAACAACTAAAATAATTCCCACGGTTTGCAAAGCAGTCACAATTGTTAAGGCAAGCACAACAAGCAAGGCGTAGTACAAAAAAGTGGTGTTTAAGCCAATGGAACGCGCATGAGTCGGATCAAAACAAAAGAGCAATAAGTCTTTACGAAGTAGTAAAACTGTAATTAAGGTGATACTACCCACGACAATGGTTTGGATTACATCAGCATCAGAAATTCCTAGGACATCGCCAAAAAGAATGTGTGATAAATGCACTTCCGAAGATACTTTTGACATTAAAACCAAGCCAAGCGCAAATAAACCCGTAAACACCACACCAATCACTGTATCTTCTTTGACTCGAGACCGAGCTTTAATAAAACCGATTGAAACCACGCTCAGTAAACCAAAAACAAAAGCACCAACCGTAAATGGTAAACCGACCACATATGCCAGCACTACACCCGGCAGTACACTGTGCGAGACAGCATCACCCATTAAAGACCAGCCCTTAAGAATCACAAAACAGGACAAAACCGCGCAGATTGCCCCAGTCAGTGCGCTTATTAAGGTGGCTTTAACCATAAATTCGTATTGAAATGGACTAATCAGGGTTTGTAGCAATTCCATAAGTGTTTCCTTTTTGGGTGTTTAGCTATGAGCTTTGAGGGTTAAAGAGTTAAAGGTTTTACCTTTTTATCTGCCTTTAAGCTGGAGGGTGCGATGGCGCTCCGCCAAAAACCCGCATCAGGTTTTCTGGGGTAAATACTATTTCAGTTCTGCCGTACTCGAGAACTGTGCGGTTCGCAATTAAGGCAACTTGGTCGCAAAAGCCGCGTACACTGTCTAGGTCATGGGTACTGATTAAGACCGTATGTCCTTGGGTTCGCAAGTCAGTTAAAAGCCGAATAATCACTTGCTCGGTGGTGGCATCCACACCACCAAAAGGTTCGTCAAAAAGCATAATCTGTCCTTCTTGGGCAAGCGCTCGAGCCAGAAAAGCCCGTTTTTTTTGTCCTCCGCTTAATTCTCCGATTTGGCGGTCTTTGAAGGCATTCATACCAACCCGCTCTAAGCTGTTTTTAACAATCTCAAGGTCATGTTTTTTGGGGATTCGCAAGCGGTTCATGTGTCCGTAGCGACCCATTAAGACCACATCCCAAACTGAAACAGGAAAATTCCAGTCCACTTCTTCAGATTGTGGTACATAGGCAATTAAACCCATTTGCTGGGCTTCGCGGCTGGTTTTGCCTTCGATTCGCACTGTCCCAGAAAGTGGTTGCAAAAATCCCATAATCGTTTTGAATAAAGTGCTTTTTCCAGAGCCATTTAAGCCTATAAGTCCACAAATTGTGTTGTTCTCGAGTGTCAAATTGGCATTGCGGAGCGCCAGTAAACCTTCGCTGTAGGCTACATTGACATTTTTAACTTCGAGTGATGGAATGCCGTTGTCTGCAAATTGGGCTTGGCGTTCTTGGATGGGCAAATTCATTTGACACTTCCAGTTAAACCAGCTATCACAGTATCAGCAAAATGCTCAAGTAAGCGCATATAGCTTGGCACAGGACCATTTATATCCGAGAGTGAATCCACATAGAGTAAGCCCGCGAATTTTGCGCCAGCTTCTTTTGCCACTTGCTGCATTCCGTCAGGTTGGACGGTACTTTCGCAAAAAACGGCTGGAATTTTGTTTTTGCGTACTGCATCTATGGTGTTGCGAATTTGCCGAGGTGTGCCTTGCTCGTCGGCATTAACAGCCCAAAGGTAGTATTCACGCAACCCATAATCTCGAGTCGCATAGGAAAAAGCGCCTTCGCAGGTGACTAAGGCTCGGCGGTTTTCGGGCAAGGCAGACAATTTGGTTCGTAGTCTCGAGTCAATTGCTTTTAACTGCTCACTGTATTTTTTGGCATTGGTATTAAAAGCAGTTGCATTGGCAGGGTCGAGTTTCACGAAGGCTTTGCGGATATTTTCAATGTAGATTAGCCCATTTTTTGGTGACATCCAAGCATGAGGGTTGGGTTTTCCAGCGTAAGAACTTTCGGCAATGTTAATTGGCACAATATTTTCGGTCAGCAGTACACTTGGGGTTTTTTTGAGTTGCTTAGTGAATTTTTCAAACCAACGTTCTAAGTTTAGTCCGTTATACAAGACCAAATCAGCACTTTGGGCTTTGACAATATCGGACGGTGTGGGTTGATAGCCATGAATCTCTGCACCAACTCTAGTGATACTATTGACCACTAATTTATCGCCAGCCACGTTACGTGCCATGTCAGCCAGTACCGTGAAAGTTGTGGCGACCACTTTTTTCTTGGTCTGAGCTTCGGCACTTGCCAACAAACCAGCACTCAAGCCTAGGAACACCATCAGGAGAATCCGTCGCATACCTAAACATTATTTTAGGCGCACCTAAAAAATTTGTCAAGTCATAAGGCGCAGGCGCGGCGGTCTGGGTCTGATTGGGTAAATCTGCTTGCTCTAAAACCATAGCGCCAACAGACTCAAAGCAGCAATCTCAGTATTTAGACCTGACTATGTTATTGACAAATTAAGTCTATAGAATTTATAATAATTACAAAAAGGAGCGATTATGATAACAAGTGTTACCCATATTACCCGTTATGTCCGCAACGAAGACGAAGCCTTGGCATTCTACCGCGATGTTCTGGGTTTTGAAGTTCATACAGACACGATGATGGACGAAAAAAAACGCTGGCTTACCCTCTGCACACCCAACCAAAAGAATTTTGAAGTGGTGTTGTATAACCCACACAATTGGCTCGAGGGTCAAGCCCAAGAAGTCGCCCTTGCCCAAATTGGTCATCAGGCTTTGCTGGTTCTGGGTTCAGATAACCTCGATGGGTTGGTCGCTAAACTCGAGCAGAACAACTTAAACATTGTTCGCCCAATTGGAGAAATGCCTTGGGGACGAGATTTAACCTTCAAAGACCCATTTGGCGACGAAATCTATGTGGTGCAACCACACGCATAAGTCAAATTTAGACTCCCGCAAGCCACTTTTGGCTTGCGGTTTTTTTGTCTCGTTATTCTGTGATGCTTGTGTGATACTTTATTAGTAGAATGAAATTAGAAAGTGAGGTTTCCCGATTGTGACCCTTGAACCATTTAAGCTAGAAGTTGCTGCGCTCGTCGCTCGTCTCTCGGCGAATATAAAAGCCGTGCCGCTCGGGGAACTCGAGAGTGGTGCTAAAACCTTAGAGAAAATTGCCCAAGCCAGCAGTGCGGTGCATTTGGCTCGAGTTGCGAATCGTCTGGCTGGACTGGCGAGAACCGCCACGGAAATGAATTTTCCTGTGTCCTTGTCGGTGCTGGATACCACCTTCAAAGCCTTAGAACGGGCTGACATGACCGAGAACCTTGACCGACTCGAGACCGAACTCGAAAGTCTTGAAGAAGAAGCTTTTTTATACGCCCCACCGTTAGGCGCGTTGAACTTAGACCCAACTCCTGTGGTTGAACCCCAAGCCGATGAATCAGCCGGAGGTTTGCGCCGCATTTTGTCGGTGGATGATTCTGGTTTGGTTCGCAGTGCTTTGCGCCGAATTTTTAGTGAATCTGGGGCTGGAGTAGAAGAAGCCCGCAATGGCACAGAGTTACTTGATCGCCTCAAAGAAATTGGTAAATTTGATTTGATTCTGCTCGATTTACAAATGCCCGATTACACAGGTCTGGAATTACTGCCGCACATCCGTAAAGCCTCGCAGGATGTGGTCGTGGTGATGCTGACTGCCGCAGGTGATGTCAAAACCGCCATCGAAGCGATGCGAATTGGGGCAGATGGATTTTTGGCTAAACAAGACTTGCCACTCGAGGGAGACCGCAGCGAATTTTACTATGCTTTAGAACAAGCCAAAGAGTACCGCGCTGGGATTATTGCCCGTCAGCAATTAGAAAGCATGAAAGCCGATTTATACAGTATGGTTACGCACGACCTTAAAAACCCTGCCAATGTGATTGGGCTTAGTTTAGAGCATTTGCTCGAGAATGACATTTCTAATCTGACCGAAGATCAATTAAAGGCAGTGCGGGTCGGACAAGATGCGGCTGAAAAACTGCAACGTTTGGTCGTGGATTATTTGGATTACGCCAAGATAGACGCGGGTTATTTTACTTTAGAACCAAACCAAACCGATATTGCCGCGATTATTCGTTCTAGCGCTGAACAAGCCCGTGTGATTGCCACCAGCAAAGGGCAACGCCTGAATTTAACTGCGCCAGATAAACTCGAGAGTATGGCAGATGAACCGCGCCTCAAACAAGTTGTGGATAATCTGATTGGTAACGCCATTAAATACACCCCCGAGGATGGTTTAATCGATGTTCAACTGACCACCACAGGAGCGCTTTTTAGAATTTCGATAGCTGATACAGGCAATGGCATTGCCCCAGATCACTTACCACGATTATTCAAAAAGTATCAGCGTTTACCTGGAGAACAACGCCGTAGCACCGGCACAGGCTTAGGTTTAGTTATCGTTAAAAGCATCATCGAAGCCCACGGTGGTCGAGTCTGGGCAGAAAGCGCAGGTGAAGGCGAAGGCAGCACCTTTACCTTCGAGATTCCAATTCGGCAGGCTTAAAAGACTAGGCTAAACTAAAAATATTCAAACCCTGCACTCGAGCCAAAAGTCTTAACTCGAGTGCTTGACTTGGTGGGCTACCGAACCAAAATGAATCACAGAACGTACTAGAGTATGACTATGTTTTCTAAACTATTCCAGAAACCCGCCGCCAATTCGGAACTCGCAAAGCGCACCCCTCCTGGGCAAAGCCTAACCGAGCGCTTTCCTGTGCTGACTTATGGTCCTGTGCCTCGAGTGGAAGCCGAACAAGTTTCAATTCGGGTTTTTGGTGAGGTCGAAACTGAATTGCAGATTCCTTGGGCGCAATTGATGGGCTTACCGATGTCAACCCAAACCCATGATATTCATTGTGTGACCCATTGGACTAAACTGGATATGCTTTGGACTGGTGTGCCAGTGCCGGAAGTCATGAAGCTAGTTCAACTCAAACCCAGTGCAACCCATGTGATGATGCACTGTTATGGTGGGTACACCACAAATTTACCACTTGAAGATTTTGTTCGCTCAGAAAATTTGTTCTCGCATATTTATGATGACAAGCCTTTAAGTGCTGAGCATGGCGGTCCACTGCGAATTGTTGTGCCGCACCTATTTTTTTGGAAAAGCCCAAAGTGGATTTCTGGTCTCGAGTTTATGAGTACAGATCGACTTGGGTTCTGGGAGAAAAACGGGTATCACAAACGCGGCGATCCTTGGCGCGAAGAACGCTACAGCAACAACTAAGCCTACGGGCTAAACCTTGTGATGATTGTGTGACGCTTAAGGTTTAGACTGTCGTATGAGGTTTGTGGGAGCTTCGGGCAGCGCCATTTGG
>JBEGTV010000167.1:0-6174 GCA_041179225.1 Deinococcota bacterium
TGAGCTAAGTTCTCGTACACCGTGCGTTTGGTCAGTTCAGACTGTTCAACAAGTTTGTACATGCTGATGCCGTGGCGTTGCAGGGTCTCTTTCAGTGTCCAGCGAAGTTGGGCAGGCATCACCCAACACCTAATGCCACCATTGCCAAGAGTATTCCTACAATTGTAGGATTAAGCCAGTGATTATTCAAATCACCAGAAGGTCTCGAGTCAAACCTGATTTTGTGTTACATTGCCTGTACCCGCCAAACTATTGGCGTTCCCCATTTGTTATACCAACACCAGCTTGCCCTTCCTAAAGGGCTTTAATCCAAGCTGGTGTTCTTTTATTTGTACTAAAAATTTTGTTCAAGCTAAGGAGTACCAGATGTCCAAACCCGAACCACCAGACTCAAGTTACGAAGTCCAAATCAAGCATCAATACCATGCCTTTCTGGTTGCCAACGTCTCGATTCACGATATTGGTCGGGGTCGAACATTAGAAATCGGTCTTGATGGCTTGAAATACACTGCGATTGCCAGCCAAGAAGCAATTCGAGTCGCACCAAACTTAACTGGTTTATGGCGAGCTACTTTCTATATTCGTACCAAAGCTAATGCTACCCTCGAGTCACATTTTAGACTCCGACGTTTACGGGCAATAAACTCAAGCACTGCCCAACAAGCCGCTTTCTGGACATGTACTGGAAAGGTGCAACAAGTTGATAAAGAACTTGGTTTACTCGAGATTAGTATTTATCCAAGTCAAAACAGTAAATCAGCTTTTGTTCTAACTGTTCAAATCAATCAGACTCAAATCGAATTGCTTGGGAATAGTCCATTTATACATGTCACAGGCACAATTGAAGAGCATCACCTTGTCATCGTGACACTCGAGCCGCGTTCATGGGTCGGTGAACCTCGAGAACAAATCCATGTGGCAGAAGCAATAGAAGCAACCATTTGAAGGGATGAATTATGAACCAGCCAATTGATTACCTTGGTGCGGTACAAAGCACTTTCAATCTAGCGCACACCTATAACCTTTTAGGCGCAAGAATCCAGATCACCCAAGTGACATGGGCGTTCTATCTCGATAAAGCCAGCAAAATCCGCAAAGCAGGTGAATTAAACCTTGCAACCACTGCGACTATAAAACAAGACCTTGTACACCTCGAATTTACCGTGAACGCCCAAGGATTTGCTGGTCAGCCTTTTGGAACTGCAATTCCAGAATTTATGACTGCCCTCGAGAATGCTTTGACCCCCTGTTTACAAGTTCTTGAATCAAGCGCTGTAAATAGTGATGGAGGGGCTTTAACCAAAAGCCAAGTCAGCATTGTCTTTGTTTTAGATGACCATAACCAACTCGAGTTTATAAAACTTCCTCGGGATGCCAAGAACGATGTGATCCACAAATTGACATTTACTATTCAAACCCGTTAAGGATTTGGCTCGAGAACCAACAACAACTTCTATTCAACCAGCTACAAAAAAAGGAGCAAACAGCATGAGCAAAAGAAATCGTCAAAAACGAGAAGTCAACACAGTCTGGCATAACTACACCAGTAAACTATTGCAACTTCTAAGAACTGATGAAGCCGGTTCGATTATGCTTGAAGAATCACATATGCTCGGACTAATCGCCTCGAGTCAAAGTCCAGAACAACATTTAGAGCGCCTCAATAGGTACATCCATTGGTTTGTTGTTGCACCAACCGAAGCAGATTTACTAAAAATCTACAACGAAGATAAAGATGATGCCTTAGAGCTTTGGTTTGCAAAACTACAACCCAGTGGCATTAAACGCCAAACCGATCAGCGCGAAGAAATCGAAGCGGACTTTAAGGAAATGGGTAGACCAGCCCCACCCTTTGTTTTTGGTTTAAGCAGTCGAAGAAGCTGATGGTACTTCGACTAGCGATTTTCCTATGTGCTGGAATTTATGGGTACAACATTGCTTCAATGCTTCATTTTCCAAGTTGGGCAGTTGTAATCACCATCTTTTTCACAGCGACAATGGCGGTTTGGTTCGCTCGAGATTTACAAAAATCAAATTCATAGACCAGATTCATAGAATGCCACCCTTCCCTGACACACATCTGGATTTCGACTATTCTTTGTTTTAGGTGATTCTATGAGTACAAAATCTTCTTTATCCACAGGACCTAAGCATCATCTTTACCGAGAGGCACTGGATGACGAACACATTTACCTCGAGTTAAGTGAAGTTGACTTTGAAGCCTCAAAGGATCGGGTGACAGTTCAAATCCCACTTGAAATCTGGATGACCATAAAAGGCTTAGGAACTCCAGACACCACCCTAGCGGACATCACCGATGACCAACTTCTCGAGCAAGTGACGCAAGAAGTACAGGAAAGGATTGCCAAGTACAACAGTCAATTAAATGGGCAACCTTCTTTTGTGAGTTTAATCGGTCTTGGGGTTTATGGAGAAGTCACAGACCCTGAAGACCAGCAAATCCAGGCGGGTATGGCTTTTTACCAACAGAGACGACTAAAACAGCAGGAGATGTTGGCGCGAGCTGCCGAACATCGGAGCTATTGACTCGTTTGCCATACACAAACGATGGTTTATACAAAAGCTATTCTGTTCGGTGTCATGTAAGTATTTTCATGCCTGAAACACCAAATAACAGGACAAGCAAATTTGACGATTTTTTCAAGCAATAGTAGAATCTTAATTGAAATTATGTAAAAAGCGCATTTCGTTGTAACTCACTCAAGCCAGCAAGAATAAGGAAAGCTCTGTATGTTGCACACAACTCTCGCCACAGCCACAGATATTCAAAATTGGGCAAATCGAATTGACGCACGGGTACATCTGCCGCACTTAATACGCAGATTGATCCAGCACAGCACTACTGATTTACAACACCTAAGTATGCGTACTGGTGAAGGTATTCAATTACCGGGTTGGGATGGGGTTACCGAATCTATAAGTGGTTCCGCATTTGTTCCATCAGGCGCAACCGCTTGGGAAATAGGTACGAATGCAGATATTACCTCAAAAGCAAAAGATGATTACACAAAACGCACAACCGATTCAGAAGGAATAAACCCAAAAGAAACCACCTACATGTTCATCACGCCTCGCAGATGGTCAGGTAAAGATAATTGGGTTAAAAACCGATTAAAAGAGAAAGTCTGGAAGAACGTCCGTGCGCTTGATGCTGACGACTTACACGCATGGCTCGAGACAGTACCTGCTGTCCATATTTGGTTTTCGCAATTGATTGGGAGAGTACCAGATGGCGCAGAGACTTTGGAATCTTTTGCTACCGAATGGCTTGGAGTGACCCAACCACCAATGCCCGAAGCATTGGTGACAAGCGGACGAAGCAAAGAGGTCAATACTGTTGTTGAACGCTTGCGCGACACTCCCAATGTGCTTTCCGTAAAAGCCACTTCCCGAACTGAAGCTGTTGTCTTTCTATTTGCAGTTTTGTCTCAGTTGGAAGAGCCTTATCGTACTCAACAACTCGAACGTGCAGTTATTGTCCGCAATCGACACGCATGGCAAACACTTGTCAGTGCCGATAAAGGACTGATCTTGATTCCTTTTTCAGATGACATAGAAACGGCTGCTTCTGCTAGCCGACATGGACATCACGTTTACATACCGCTTGAATCAGATAATGGTGATTTTGACCTTCCACTTTTACAACGCGCTCCAGTAGAAAAGCTTCTTTTGGACACAGGTTTAAGCGAAGAAAAGGCACGAAAACTGTCTCAAACTGCACGGCGTAGTCTCAGTGCCTTGCGTCGTCAATTATCGCCAGCACGCGGCATAGCCAATCCTGAATGGTCTCGGACTCCAAATCCTGCGCTTTTAGCTGCGATGCTTGTAGGTGAGTGGGATGGCAGTAACACACACGACCAACAAATACTTGAACAGCTTTCTGGAGTGGCTTATGCTGACCTCGAGCGAACCTTACTTGAGCTAAAACAACTGAAAGACCCACCCGTTCGGCAACGTGGGCGGGACTGGATGATTGCTGTCAAGCCTGATGCTTGGATGCTGCTCTCGCCGCTAATTACACGTCATTTGCTCGAGAAATTCCGCGCTGTTGTATCCTCAGTTCTTGAGGTGATTGACCCAGCACTCGAATTACCAAAAGACCAACGTATGATGGCTTCGCTGCTGAAAAAAGTGATTCCGCACTCGTACAAATTGCGTTCTGGATTGGCTGATACGCTTGCGGTGATGGGTGCTTACAGCGATCAAATCACTTTTGCAGATGGCACTCGAGGGCAAGAAGAAGCGGACATTACGATTCGTAAGTTGTTGCATGATGCACCACTTGAGCGCTGGACATCGCTTGGAGGACTTTTTCCATTGCTTGCTGAAGCTTCGCCCACACAATTTCTGGGAGCGCTTGAGCGTCAGCCACAATCATTGCTCACAGGCTTCTTTACAGATTCAGATGGTACTGACATCTGGGGGATGACATCCCCTCACACGTACATCTTGTGGGCGCTCGAAGGATTAGCTTGGCATTCAGAATACCTCAGTCGTGCTGCCTCCCTATTGCTTCGCTTGCACAAACTTGACCCAGGCGGAAGAACCACCAACCGCCCAATGGATAGTTTGTCTCGAATATTTTTGCTATGGCTTCCATGTACCACAGCTTCGTTGCGCGAGCGTTTGGACATCCTTGAAGCGCTCACTACTCGAGATCAAGAAGCAATTTGGCGTTTAAGACGTACTATTTTACCGCAATCAACAACCTTCACCCATCAAACCTCAAAACCTAAGCACCGTCCTTGGCTTGATGACTTCCAGCGTTCCGTAACCATCAGAGACGTGGTAGAGGGCGCACAAGAAACCATTGCCCAACTTGTTCAACGTGCTTCTTTGCAGGTACAGCCTTGGGTGAGTTTACTGGAATTGCTATCGCGTGTTGATGTTCCAGATGCGTGTGAAATGATTTTAACAGCGTTCGAGCAACTTGAACCAAGTCGGTTTGCAACGGAGGATTGTAGATTGCTATGGGGTGCAATAGAGGAAACAGTTGCGCGACATCGTGAGTTTCCAGAAGCCGAGTGGGCGCTTGACCCCGCCTCTATAGATAGCCTTGAACAGGTTGGGTTGCGCTTTAGACCAAATGACTTGGTGCAGGTCTCCTTAGAGTTGTTTTCGCAGCATCCGCTGCATTTGCATTGGAATAAACACGCAAACGAAGCTTGGGCAATGGTGACAGAAGACCGCAGGCAAAGACTCGAGGAAATTCATAAACAGGGTGGGATGGAAGCTATTGACGAGCTAATTCGAGGTTCAAAAGAGCCGATGTGGATTGGTCATGGGCTTGCTCAGACCAATTTGATTGCCGCTGTAGAAGCTGAATATCTTGAACGTCATATCAATTCAGAAGATTCCGCATTTCGGCAAATGGCACGCTACTATGTTAGCGAACGCAACATTGCACGCGGTACGGCGTGGCTCGAGAGATTTCTAACAGAAGTGTTACCCAAATGGAATGCGGAACAACAAGCATCATTTTTAAGTAGCCTTCGCTTTGAACAATTGGTTTGGCGACATGCAAAGATGCTAGGGGAAGACGTAAATCGGCTGTACTGGAAAACCACGATTACATTCTATCCGAGCGAGCCACTAGAAATTGAGTGTGCCATTGAAGAACTTCTTGCAGTTGATCGCCCTGTTTCAGCCTTGCATATATTGAGTATGGCAAAACATGACCAGATTATCCAGAACCTTGACCCTGCTCTTTCGGTTCGAGTATTGCAAGCCTGTTTAACAACCCAATCTACTGATGAGGCAAAATCACTCCGTGCCTATGATGTTGGTAAGATACTTGATTTCCTTGACACAAATCCGTCAGTCGCTCGAGACGTACTTGCCCGTCTTGAGTTCGCATTGCTGCCACTTTTTCGTTTTGATAGACGACAGCCCCGAACACTTCACAACGAGTTGGCAACTAGCCCTCGTTTTTTTGCTGAACTCATCGAAATCATTTACAAACCCGAATCAGGAGCGGAGCGCAATATAAGTGAACAAGACATACAATTTGCTCGTGTTGCACACCAATTGCTAGATGGGTGGAGACACATTCCTGGAAGTATTCAGAATGAAAATGGCACTGATATTGATGACGAATCCCTACGCACTTGGATAACCACAGCACAAGCGGAAACAGAAGTTCGAGATCGAAAA
>JBEGTV010000168.1:0-6125 GCA_041179225.1 Deinococcota bacterium
AGCAAAATCGGGGTTAAAGATATTGTTTTTAGGGTGTCTTTGTTATGCTTAAGCCCATGAAAGCCATTCGTGTCCATCAGATCAATCAAATGCAGCTTGAAGATGTACCCATGCCAGTGCCAAAAGCTGGTGAGGTACGGGTTAAACTCGAGTTCGCTGGATTAAATTTTATTGATGTCTATCAGCGTTCTGGGGTTTATAAAATGCCTATGCCGTTCACACTGGGCATGGAAGGGGCTGGCGTGGTGGACGCACTTGGCGAAGGTGTGCCTAATTTTACAGTAGGGCAGCGCGTGGCGTACACCATGACCAGAGGTAGTTATGCCGAATACGCGGTTGTACCTACCAAAGCGCTGGTTAAAATTCCACATAAGGTCTCGAGTCAAACGGCAGCCGCAATCATGTTACAAGGCATGACGGCGCATTACTTGGCACTAAGTACCTATAAACTCGAGGCGGGCGATACAGCCTTGGTTCACGCGGCGGCTGGTGGGGTCGGGCAATTATTGGTGCAAATCGCTAAACGTATGGGCGCAAAGGTCATTGCCACAGTAGGCAGTGCTGATAAAGCCGAAATTGTACGTTTACTAGGCGCGGACGAAGTGATTATCTATACCGAACAGGACTTTGAAGCAAAAGTCAAAAACCTTGCTTCTGCTGGACTTGAAGTGATTTATGACAGCGTTGGCAAGGACACCTTTTTGAAAGGACTAAATCTACTGAAACCCCGAGGCATGATGGTTTTGTACGGCGCTTCGAGTGGACAAGTTGAACCGTTTGATTTGCAACTCTTGAACGCCAAAGGGAGTTTATTTGTGACCCGTCCAAGTTTAGGGCATTATATCGCCGACCCCGAAGA
This sequence comes from Deinococcota bacterium, assembly GCA_041179225.1. Lineage (GTDB taxonomy): Bacteria > Deinococcota > Deinococci > Deinococcales > JAAFIG01 > JAAFIG01. The sequence continues at coordinate 860 of JBEGTV010000168.1, forward strand.
ACTCGAGTGGCGAGCCAACGAACTATTTGATTGGTTGGTTGGTGGTCAAATTAAATTAACGATTGACAAAGTGTTCCCACTTTCCCAAGTTGCGGCGGCTCATGCGTACATCGAAGCCCGCCAGACCAAAGGTAAGGTTCTGCTCGAGATTCATGAATAAAATTGCGCTTTTGGCAGTTGCGTTTGGTGGTCTGGGCATGTTTTTGCCGCTTCTGGTGATTAAAGCCAATCGTTTAGTGGCAGGAAATCAGCTTGGGGTAATGGGTTTACCCATATTTTTTTTGGTAGTTCCGCTACTTTTTATGTCCATTTGGTTGGCACGGTCAAAATTAAAATCTCGAGGGTTAGGCTTATTGCTTTTAGGTCAGTTGACATTGCTGCTGTTACTGGTCTTGCTTTCCATCACCAGCCGAGAACTGGGAGTAAATCCAATCTCGAGGGTAGCGCCTGCCAGTGGATTTTGGCTGCTTCTGCTTAGCGCATGGCTGGTGGTTTACGCTGGAGCGCTCGAGATGCGGCGATTGTGGTTCTCCAGCCTCGGATTTTTGCTGATCACCACTTTTTTGCTATCTGGTTGGCTTGATGCTTTAAGTGTATTGCGCGAATATACCGCCAATCAGACCGAATTCTGGCAAGAGGTATGGAGGCACATGCAACTGGCTTTTTTTGCATGGGTACTCTCGGGTGGGTTGGGGATTACTCTTGGGGTATACAGTGCTTCTCGCCCTCGAGCTTCAAGTTTAAGTCTTGGACTTGCCAATGCCCTACAAACCATTCCCAGCATTGCCTTATTTGCCCTGCTAATCCCATTTTTTAGTGCCTTAGCCAAAAATTTCCCAGTCTTAGATAATTTGGGTATTCGCGGCATTGGTTTTGCTCCAGCCTTAACCGCCCTGACTGTATACGGGGTGTTACCTGTGTTACGCGGTACAATTCTTGGTTTACAAAATGTCTCTGAAGCACCACTTGAAGCGGCTCGAGGATTGGGATTTACGCCAAAGCAAACTTTTTGGCAAGTCAAATTACCTTTATCCGTTCCGCTTCTGCTCGAGGGTTTACGACTTGCGGCGGTCAGCCTGATTGGTTTAACCGCCCTCTCGAGTTTAATTGGGGCGGGTGGACTGGGCGGATTTATTTTTACTGGACTTGGTAGTGGCGCAATTGACCGCGTGTTACTTGGTGCAATTCCCACACTGGTTTTGGCGCTACTGGTTAATTCTGGTCTGCGTGAACTCGAGTTTGGCTTGACTCCACAAGGCTTAAAATAAACTAGGAAAAATTATCCACCCAAAGATTCTTGGCTGCATCCAGTCCAAGAATATGCGTGTCCGCCTCGAGTTTTAAGGTAATTGTGCCAGCCGCCAAGTTGACTTCAAGCACTTTTAATTCTGCACCAGGGGTCAAACCCAATTGCACCACCAAGCGCAAAAAATCAGGGTCGGTTTCGCTGATTCGTCCAATTCGCGCTGCTTCGCCCGCCATCACATCCGATAATGCCCTTGTTGCATATGGCGGTAAGCTGCCATCGAGTCGCGGAATCGGTGAACCATGCGGGTCATGGGTTGGATTACCCAGCACCGCGTTTATTCGGGCTTCAAAGTCCTCAGAAATATGATGCTCGAGTTTTTCGGCTTCGTCATGCACATCTTCTAAGGCATAGCCAAGGGCTTGATGTAGGTAAGTCTCGAGTAAACGATGATGCCGAATTAGTTCCAGTGCAATTTTACGCCCAGCATCGGTCAGGGTTGCGCCTTGGTACGGCGCATGGGTGACAAGTGCCATCTCGGTCAGTTTCTTGAGCATCTGCGTGACACTCGCAGGGGCAACACCAAGGTGATCCGCCAAGGCTTGAGTGCTGACTTTACCTGCCTGCTCGAAGGTGTGCAATGCCTTCAAATAATCTTCGGCTTGGCTTGTCAGTTTCTCGCGCATCTCAACAGAGAATAGCTTAAATAGATGAGTGGGTCAAAATGCTACACTCCACATATGCTCGTTCGGTCATACACACATAAGGATTATCCACAGCTATTAGAAATTCAACGGGCTTGTTTCCCAGCCCCTTACCCCGAAGAACAACTGTGGAGCAAAGCCCAAATTGCTTCTCATCTCGAGCATTTTGCACAAGGGGCGTTATGTGTTGAAGTAAATGGTGAACTGATCGCCTCGGCAACTGCACTGATTCTCGAGAATCCACCACATACCTTTGCCAATGCCACAGACAATGGTTTTATTGGCAATCACAATCCGCACGGCGACACCTTGTACGGCGTTGACATGGCAGTCCGTCCCGATTGGCGTGGGCGTGGTGTGGCACGAAGGCTTTATCAAGCGCGGTTTGAGTTGGTACAGCAATTAGGCTTAAAACGTTTCATAGCGGCTGGACGGATGCCCGGACTTGCTCAGCACCTTAATTTAAGCCCAGAAGACTATGTGGCGCTGATTATGCGTGGTGAACTGACCGACCCGACATTAACTCCACAACTCAAAAATGGTTTGCGCCCAGTACACGTGCTTCATGATTACATTGAAGATGCCGAATCTAGGAATTGTGCATTGCTACTCGAGTGGAAAAATCCTAATCAAGTCAGCTTGGCAGTTGATTAAATAATGCGTAGATATTTTAGCAAAAAACTCTAAAATATTTCAGGGATAGATTTAGAGTTTTTTGCTGTCTTTAATCCTCGGCAACCCCAAGGGCTTTGCGCCACTGAAGTGCTAGACTCGAGAAAGCTGTGCTGGGTGTGGCATAACGCTCCAAAGCATGAATTGTAGTCTCGAGGGCGGTGTCGGCTTTAATTCGCGCTGGCGCTTCTAAATTTCGCAAGGCAAAACGCAAGGCATCAGGGGTCAGTAATCGGTCAAAGTTCTTCTCGAGCATATCGGCAGCAGTGAGTGCCTCGAGTAAGCCCAATTGCAATTTTTCCAAGAAATTCTTGGCACTGTTCATGACTGCTTTGGTTTTTTCGGCTTCAAAAATCAGTCCTGCTCTGCCGGCTGCGAATGCCAACAATTCAGGGTCTATGATGCTCATGTGCTGCTCGAGAATAAAATCAGGCACAGGTGGCACACGGTAACGTTGTGAACGCGAAACAATTGTTGGAATCATGCCCGAAGCATCCTCGGTGATGAACACAAAACGCGCTTTGTGTGGTGGTTCTTCAATGCTTTTTAGGAGCGCATTGGCGGCTGATTCGTTCAAAAATTGCGCCCCATCAAAAATAATTACTTTATGCTGGTAACGCGGCGATAATTCGATAAATTCTAGAACATGATTTTCAAAGTCTTTGCCTGTGTCATGCGAAGCACTGATTGCCCCAATGGGAATTAAACTGACCCGAGCGCGTTTACCTGTACTGGTTTCTTCTCGCGGAGAAATCTCGAGGAGGTCTGAGTGCGAACCTGACAAGAAATTTTGGCATGAAGCGCAAACCCCGCAAGGCTCGAGTTCAACTGGGGCTTTGCAATTGAGCCGCATCGCGTACCACTTGGCAAGTCCACGCCGTCCAACCCGAGCTGCGCCTTCAAGGATCAGGCTATTGGCGCTGGTCTGCTCAAGTAGTTTTTTTACTTTTTCATGACCTATTAAGTTCATTGTCTGCCATGCCCAAAGATGTTCATTGTCTGCCATGCCCAAAGATGTTCATTGTCTGCCATGCCCAAAGATGTTCATTAACGACCAATGTCTAAACGTGACGCTAAGGCTTCAGGTAAACCTGCCGCCCTGATTTTCTTTTGTGCCGAGGCAATATCATAATTCACGCGGTAAATCTCGAGCAATTTTGTGTTGGTATCAAAAACCCCATAACTGGCTTTAGGATTGCCGTCCCTTGGTTGTCCGACACTGCCCGGATTAACAATCCAACGCCCACGTGGAGGCATTGGCAAGCGGTTCTCGTTTTCGACACAAGCATGAAAAATTGTCACTTCGGTGTTGTTTTCTAAGCAAGCAAAAACCCCAGCCAAATGCGAATGCCCAACAAAAGCCAGTTTGCCAGTCCAGTCCTTAAAAATCACTCGAGCGATATTAACGTTATCCACGTACTCTTTGGGGTCGCGTGGTGAACCGTGAATAAAAATCACCGAAGCCCCATCTAATTTAACACTGGCTTGTTCTGCCCAAGTTTGCATCCAACCAATCTGACTTGGCAATAATTGCGATAAATTTTGGCGTAAACTCATACCCACTGGCGTATCCAATTTAATGCTTTTGCCTTGAGCCATCTCGAGCAGCATGAGATCATGATTCCCCAAGATCGAACGGGGTTTGAGTGGCTCGAGTTGCTTAAACACTGCTCCAGCATCCGCTCCGTATCCCACAGCATCACCTAAGAAAATGGTCTGTTCAAAATTGCGTCTTAAAGCATCTTCAAGCACCGCTTCAAGTGCATCTGAATTACTGTGAATATCGGCAAGCAACAAGTAACGCATTAAGAATCTCCAAAAAGAAAATAAGACAAGGTTAGATGAGTATACCTTGTGAGCCGCAAAAACCAAAAAAGATGAACAATTAAACTTGCATAGGTTCCATAAGAACTCCATACGTGCCAGGTCCGACATGAGCAGAAATCACTGCTCCACATTGAACCACACCAAATTCCTGCACACCCATTTTCTGACCTTCTTCTCTTGCGGCTGCCACATCTTCGGGTTTATCCGTATACACATAAACAACTCTGATTTGACTGTTCTTAGCGCTGTATTCACGTAAATTCTTAACTACATTCTCAAGGGCTGCCTTTGATCCACGTTCACGCCCTGCCGCTTCAATTTTACCATCCACCAAATGCAGAATTGGCTTAAAACCAAGTAAACCACCAAGCAGGGCTTGAGCGCCACCAATTCGACCATTTTTCTTTAAGAAATCTAAGCTGGCAACACAAAAACGCAAATTGGTCAAAGGGATGAGTTTATCTAAAGTGGCTTTAATATGCTCCAAACTCGTGCCACTCGCAGCTAAACGCTGCACTCGATCTAACATCATCCACATTGAACCACTGGCGACCTTAGAATCTATGACCGTAATCTTACCCGCAAAATCTCTTGCTGAAAGTTCTGCCGAATTGTACGTCCCACTGAGCTTACTCGAGATATGCAAACTCAACACATGGTCATGAGATTGCAACAAACGCTCATACTCACGCGAAAAGTCCACTGGTGTAGGTTGGCTGGTACTGGGCATACCCGCCCCAGCTTTGACCCCATCAAAAATATCATGGGCGTTAATCTCGAGGGCATCTTTACGAATTTCATTCTTAAAATTCACGTA
>JBEGTV010000169.1:0-6097 GCA_041179225.1 Deinococcota bacterium
TCCCCGAAAATATCGTAACCAACGATGATTTGGCAAGGCGTGGCGTAGAAACCTCTGATGAGTGGATTCAGTCTCGGACTGGGATTAAAGAACGACGTTTTGCCAGAGAAGACGAATTCACCAGTCATTTGTGTATTGGCGCAGTCGAAAACTTGGTGGCACGGTACGGCGCAAAGGTACTCGAGGGCGTAGACATGGTAATCGTAGCGACCAGCACTCCAGATGCGCTTTTTCCACAAACGGCTGCGCTTGTGCAGAATCATTTTAAGTTAAATGCTGGCGCGTTTGATTTACTCGCCGCTTGTCCGGGTTGGTTGTACGCGCTTTCGGTAGCCGCCGCGTATACCAAAAGTGGGATTCGCAAAAAAGTATTAGCAATTGGCGCGGAAGCCTTAACCAAAATCCTTGATTGGTCTGACCGCACCACATTGGTGCTATTTGGCGATGGTGCCTGCGCGGGCATTGTTGAAGCTGTTCCAGAGGGTTACGGTTTTAAGAGTTTTGTGCTGGGGGCGGACGGCGAAGGCGGAAAGCACCTGAACATGCGTTGCATCAATAAAACCCTGCCAGACGGAAACCCGCTTTCTGAATGGGTTTCGATGAACGGACGTGAAGTGTTTAAGTTCGCGGTGCGAGTGATGAACACCGCTACCAAACAAGCGGTTGGTGAGGCGGGATTAGAGCTAAAAGACATTGCCCAGTTTATTCCGCACCAAGCCAATTACCGAATTATAGATGCCGCCCGTGAATACCTCGAGTTACCCGAAGACCGCGTGGTAGCAAATGTAGATAAATACGGCAACACCAGCGCTGCCAGTATTGGTTTGGCGCTTCGTGAAGCCATTGACGACGGACGCATCAAAGATGGGCATAACTTGCTCTTGGTCACATTTGGCGCGGGTTTGACTTGGGCTGCTAGTGTGATTACTTGGCACGAAAAGACGTTCTAATGCAGTTTAGTCTGCTCGAGTGGGTCTTATTAGGACTTGGCGCACTGGTTGCTGGCTCGAGTAAAGGTGGACTACCGGGCATTAACACCTTGGCAGTTGTTTTTTTTATTCAGGTGCTACCTGCAAAAATTGCAACGGGTGCATTGCTCCCGCTTTTAATTGTGGCGGATTTCGTGGCAGTCTTGCTTTTTCGTAATTCTGCCAATTGGCGCGAATTGTGGCGAATTTTTCCCAGTACCGCCGTTGGTGTGGTTGTAGGCGCGTTGCTGCTCGGACAAATGAATGATACAATTGTCAAACCCCTGATTGGCATGATTATTCTGATTCTATGCGCCTTGCAATTCTGGCGTTCAAAAAATGCCAATGCTGGCTTAAATTTGGTTCAGCACCCCGTCACGGCTGCTTCGGCAGGTACGATTGCGGGTTTCACGACCTTAATTGCCAATGCTGGGGGTCCAATTATGGCGCTTTATTTACTGGCAATGCGTTTACCAAAAACCGAATTTGTGGGTACAACCGCATGGTTTTTTCTGGTGGTGAACTTATTTAAGTTACCTTTTATTATTGGGCTTGGCTTGGTTAATATAGAGAGTCTAGAACTAAACCTATATTTAATTCCCGTTGTTATTCTAGGGGTTTTTATTGGTCGGTTCACCATGCAAAAACTCGAGCAGAAAACCTTTAATAATCTTGCATTGTTACTGGCTTTTCTAGGTGGATTACGACTGCTTTTTTAACCACGCCAGAATCTCGGTGCGGTGTTCATCTAATCTAGGCGGGGCTTTTGTTGTTGGCAAAGACTGACCATTAAATTCAAACGGTGATTTAGTCAAACGAACCTCACCCAGCACTGGATGCTCCACAAACTGCACCACCTCTCGAGAAGCCGCCCAGTCTGACTCGAGTACCTGACCGACACTCCAGACCGCGCCACACGGCACACCCGCATTTTGTAAAAGTTCAATTGCCGCCTCGCTCGAGAACCGAATCAAATGCGCTTCTAAACGCTGTGTCACCTCGAGCCGGTGAAGTAAACGCTGTTCATTGGTCATAAATTTAGGCTCGAGTAAATCCGAGGTGTTCAGGGCAGTACAAAGTTTTTGATACAAAGAATCATTACCACAAGCGATATTCACAAAACCATTGCTTGTTTTATACGTCCCATACGGCACAATACTGCGGTGTTCATTGCCAAGGCGTTCGGCATCTTCACCAGCATTTAAGTAGCGACTGTTCTGATATGTGCCGAGCGCCACCATACCCTCGAGCAGATTGATTTCAATGCGTTGACCCAAGCCCGTGCGTTCACGTTCATACAATGCCGCCAGAATCCCTTGGGTGGCAAGCGAACCCGCAAAAATATCGGCGATGGCTACCCCAGCTTTTTGTGGTACACCGCTTGGTTCGCCGGTATAACTCATAAAACCGCTCATGCCTTGGGCGATTAAATCATACCCAGCCCAATCTTTTAATGTGCCACTCGAGCCAAACCCAGAAATACCACACACAATTAAACGCGGGTTATCGGTTTGAATCCCTAATTTCTCAAGAGTTTTTGGACGATAATTTTCCACCAGCACATCGGCGTTGTCCACAATTTGTTGGGCAATCTCGAGGTCAGCAGCCTTTTTTAAGTCAAGGGCAATACTGCGTTTATTACGATTGGCGCTCAGAAAATACGTGGCTTCTCGAGCTTCCCCGTTCTCGAGCCAAGGCGCACCCCACGCCCGAGTATCATCCCCATTTGGCGGTTCGATTTTAATGATGTCCGCGCCTAAATCACCAAGAGTTTGCGTGCAGTACGGACCCGTTAAGACTCTAGTAAAATCAGCAACCACAATGCCAGATAAGGGAAGATTCATAGCGACATCATACGGAGAATTTGCTGAGCGCCTGACAGGAAGTATGAGAACGTCTCCAAATCAAGTAAATTCTTGCTGATGACACCAAAAAAACGATTGGAGACGCACAACAAATTTACACCCAAGTGCGAGAACAACTCAAGCAAGCCAACTGGAATGATAGCCGAAACGCTGATACTGTTGCATGGATGGTCACAGGATTACTGGAAAGTAAGACGAGCAATCCAAGTCAATGGGTCAGTTATGTACAAAGTAAAGCAAGCTTTGCCCAAAGTACCGAAGTCAGATTCAATCGTCTGCTCGAGAATGGGAATATCAAAGTTGAAGAGATTTATCGTCCAATAATCATCAGTGCCTTAAAAACACTGGCTGGTACAGCAATAACACTTTCTTTGGATACAAGTATGCTCTTTAAGAGCTACTGCATGATCAAAATTGTACTGCTCTATCGGGGACGAGGTGTCACAATTGCTTGGGAAGTGATTGAACACGCGAGTGCAGCCGTTAGTCTTAAACAGTTTCTAACGATACTTGACGAAGCCAAGTTAATTCTTATAAAAGCAGGAATTAAGGATGTGACCCTACTGGCTGACCGAGGATTCGCGGATACAAGTTTAATGCAATATCTCAATGCTTTAGGTTGGACTTATATCATTCGGATTAAAGCTAGTTTTGGGATTTTCAGTCCAGCAGGCGATTTACTTTGCAAAACAGGTGAAGTAGCGCTTGCTTGTAATCAAAGTAAACACTATCACAACGTTTATTTGACCCAGAACCACTTTGCAATAGTTCATGTCGGACTGGCTCGAGTCAAAGGGGCTAAAGAACCCTGGTTCATTGTCAGCAACATACCTACGACTGACTTAAGTTTCATACGTTACGGAATGCGTTTTGATATTGAACAAGTTTTTAAGGATGACAAAAGCGGTGGTTTCAATCTTGAATCCAGTGATTTACGCAGTGCAGATACGTTAAATCGGTTGATGCTGGTGTTGTGTCTAGCAATGTTGTTTTTGGTCGCGGAGGGTACTCGAGTGGTGCTTTGCGGTTTTCGTAGGATGGTTGATTGTCATTGGCAGCGAGGTTTGAGTTATTTGCAGTTGGGTTGGCGTTTTATTGCTCGAGCTTTGACATTGGGTTTACCTTTTCTGGTTTCACTTGCCTTACATCCTGGTGATGACCCTGAGCCGATTCCGATTAAGAAATTATTTGTTGATTTGGTCGCGGGGTTATCGTCTCAGACAATGGCATTTCGTGTTCTCTCATCTTTTGTGTAAGGCGCTCAGGGAGAATTTGACAATAAGCCGAATACTATGGTATTCATTAGATGTGCAACCACCTTCTTTTATTGATTTATTTTGCGGCTGTGGTGGCATGTCATGGGGCGCACAAAAAGCAGGTTTTCAAGTATTGGTTGGAATTGACTCAGACCAACATGCTCTAAAAACATACCAACATAATTTTGGTACTCAAAAAGGTTGGCTTAAAAACCTTACAACGCTTACACCACAAACACTGCTCGAGGAACTTCAGCTTGAAGTTGGTGAATTGGACATGCTGATTGGTGGACCCCCGTGTCAAGGATTCTCAAAAAATGTTCCACGAAAACAACGTTTCCTTGAAGACCCACGCAATCAAATGGTGGGGCGTTTCTTGGAATTTGTCGAACAATTACAACCCAAAACAGTTGTCATGGAAAATGTAGCTGAGATAAAAAATGGCTTTTCCGGGGCATATACCCAAGAAATTTATCAGCGTTTAGAACAAGCTGGGTATCTGGTTGAAGTAGAAGTTCTTTATGCACCTGATTACGGCGTACCACAACGCCGTCGAAGAGCTTTTTTTGTGGCTAATCGGCTTGGACAAAAAATAAAATTTCCAGAACTCACCCACCATAAAGAGCAAGAGAATTCTCTTTTCACAAACAAGACAGCTTATATTTCGGTGCGACAAGCCATTTCTGACCTACCAAGGTTACAACATGGAGAAGGGAATTCACCTGTACCCTACATAACCCCTGCCCAAAGTGCCTATCAAGTGTGTATGCGTGGCGATGCTACTCAACTTCATGACCATATTGCTAGAGGCTTAAACAAAACCCAAGTTCAACGTCTTGCTAGTATTAAAGAAGGACAAGGCGCAAAGGACTTACCGTTAGAACTGCAACCAAAATCTTATTTTAGTGGCGCTTATGGTCGTTTATTATGGGACGCTCCCGCACCAACCCTGACCCGTTGGTTGTTCCACCCCGGTTCTGGTCGTTTTGGACACCCCGAAGATACTCGAGTCATTACCATTCGGGAAGCTGCACGATTGCAGTCTTTTTCAGATGATTTTGTATTCACGGGGTCTTACGTTCAAAAAAGTCATCAACTTGGCAACGCTGTACCACCAATTTTAATGCAAGCCATCGCTAAAAAAGTACGAACTTGGCTTACAGTTTCATCCGAATCAGAAAATCATCAACCACCAATCGGCTTGGGCTTACCAAAAAACGAAATGCCTCTGGTGGCAAGGTAAAACTTTCAAATAATTGCTTTTGATTCGGATACCAACGAAAAACCACGGTGTCATCTAAAACACGCCGTGCCTGTAAACCTGTTTGGGTTTGATCCGTCCATGTCCATAGTAAATCAGCAGTTTGGTATTGTACCAATGACTGTTCAAGGTAAGCATATTGCTGATGGTTTGTGGATTTAAGCAACACGGCAATTCTTCCCTCACGTACCCCTTGGCGCTGCATGTCTTGTTCAATTTTTGTATTCCAATGATGTAGCACCGCCGCCCCTAACTGCGTTGGCGCTGAATCCACACGAATATCAGGAAAACCAAGAGCGATGCGTTTTTTGAAAATGTCAGCCCTTTGCACAACCAATTCAAACCCTTTGGTACTAGGATTTTTCTGCACAGACTTTAATGACCACCCAATCCGATTCGAGGCATCCACACAATCAAATAACGTCTTACTACGTCTTACTGCATGAGGGTTCGGCAAGGGAAGATTTTTTACAAAATGAAACAAGGCTTCAAAAGCATAACCTTCTACCCCTGCAATAAATGGCACTCGTAGTGCAGCAGTTACACCTAACTCAAGGCGCTGTTGCTCGAGGAGTGATAATTGGTGAATCATAAGCCACCCTCAAATGTTTGGCGTACCAAAAACTCTGGTTGAGTTTGTAGTGCGTTTGCAAGTTGGGCGATAACACGCAAGGTCGGTGATTTCTGACCGCGCTCCAACTGACTGATATAGGTTCTGTGTAATCCACAAATATCAGCTAAACCTTC
>JBEGTV010000170.1:0-6074 GCA_041179225.1 Deinococcota bacterium
ATACCATGATCTTTATCAATCACATGCACAAGACTTGCTTCGTTGCGTAAATGTGCCGCCGTTTCTATTCGCCCATTTTCTTGTAACATATACACCGAGCCGTCATTTGCTCCTAAAAGCTGGGCTGCCCGAACCAAAATTGAATGTAGCCACTCTTGTTTAGGCGCATGACGAGAAACTGCTAAACTGGCTTGATGCAATAGTTGCAATTGTTGCGTTTGGGCTTTGGCACGTTGTTCGTCTTGCCGAGCAGCCTCGAGTAAAATGACATTCTCGAGAGCTAAACTGGCAATTGCCGCAAATCGTTCTAAGGCTTCTAAATCATCAGAACGAAAACGCCCAGAGAAACGAGTATCCACCAGCGTCAAAGCCCCAATAACCTGTTGTTGTTGTCTGAGTGGCACACTGATCACTGAATGCCACAACACACCAGGGTCTACTTCGTGATGATAAGCACTTTGGGTGTAATCCTCAAGCAAAATGGCTTGCCCTGTCACCACAACCGTACCAGAGACCCCATAACCCAAAGGCGCGGCTTGGACAAATTCATCGCCGTGAGCCGCAATTAACTCAATCAATTCGCCTTTTCGTAAATACAGCCCACCAGCGTCTGCTCCAAGCACGGCGGTGACTCGAGCCAATAAGCTATTTGCTAAAGCTCGAATGCTTTGTGAATGCCCAAGTTCTAAGTAGGTGCGGTAAATTGCTTCTAATAATCCAGCCCGTTGTTCAGCCTCGGTTCTGGCAGCTTGAGCTTCTAAGTATAATCGTGCATTTTCGAGTAAGCCACCCAACACAGGTGCAATTTGCAATACCAAATCAAGGTCATTTGAAGTAAATGGAAGCGGATCAAGTCGTTCAAAAAAAATTAAACCCGCCCGATCTGAGCCGCGCTGCAACGCCACGGCAAGCAAGGCTTGCACGCCAGCTTCGGCATGACTTTGAATTCGTTCAGGAAAAAGGCTGTACTGGTTAATCACCACTGGTTTACCAATTGAAACCTGACGCAAAAACGTTTCATTGCCATTATGAAAAAGCCCGGGGCTGTTTTGGCGTTGATCCACTAATAATTCGAGTGCAGAAGCGTTACTTCGCAAAAAAGCCAGCCCACCCACAGCCCCTAGCATTTGACCACAACGCTGCAACAATTCCTGAAGTGCTTCAAAAGGCTCTAAACGCACAATCACATCCGCTAAGTGTTGTTGTAATTGATCGCGTCGCATCGCCCGTTCTTGGGTTTCACGACTCTGTTGTTCTTGAGAAGCTCGTAAATTTGCATTTTCTAAGGCAACACTGGCAAAAGCTGCAAAGCGTTCAAGTAACTCGAGATGATCAATTTGGTAAGCACCTATTTGTTTTTCCCAAATGACTGTTAAAACTCCAAAAACCAGACCGGCTTGACGCAAAGGAGCAGCCATCAATGAGCGATCCATATTCACATAGCGATGACTTTTAACTTTAGAAGCCTGATAATCATTCACCAAAATGGCTTGTTGATGCTGATAAACCCAACCAGTTGCCCCTTCGCCAGCCTCAAAAACATGACCAATATTTGTAACTAAATGACCAACCCCATGCCGCATCTCGAGCCGACCATCGGGTAAACCCACGTAAACGGCAGCCGATGACCCGCCACAAAAACGCAATGTCCCCTCGAGCAGACGATTCAACAATTCGGCTGCGTTATCTTCTGCACTCAGAGCCAACGTCAACTGATGCAGCAATTCAAGAGCCTCTAAACTCGAGCCTTGTTGCCACTGCATGGGTTGTGCTGCAAAGTTCATGATCGCCGTTAGTTTACCAATAACTGAGTTATAATGACGTGACTAATTATATTCAATGACTAGCCTACGTTTACCAACCGAACTTTATCAGCAACTGCTTGCACAAGCGGGCATGGCTCGTCCATTTGAAATTGTTGGAATGTTAATTGGTAAGAACGCTTGTATTTACCAAATACTACCCTTGGAAAATATTGCTCCAATTCCACAAACCCAATTTGTGGCTAATCCAGAAGGGGTTTTACATGCGCTTAAACACATTCGCACTCAAGACTTCGAGCTTCTGGCGTTTTATCATTCGCACCCAAACGGACCTGCCAAACCCTCAAAGACTGATTTGTTAGAAGCCAAATGGGATGTACCAATGCTGATACTGGACGCTAAAAACCAAGTCATTCGGGCTTGGCAACTGGCAACAGGTGAAGAAGTTAGCTTGCTGATTGTCAAAAGCCCCGCTTGATGATTTGGGGTAAACTAACCTTAATGGCACAAACTCCATCCCTCGAGTTGCGCTTATTTGGTGTTGGTACAGTCACCAAAGCTGGTGAGGTGATTGTTTTTGCCACCCGCAAAGCCCTTGGCTTACTTGCCTATTTAGCCCTAGAAGGAACAACCACAAGGGGCAAATTAGCAGCCCTGCTCTGGTCGGAGATGCCCGAAGAAGCGGCTCGCAATAACTTGAGAAAAGAACTTTTTCGCCTCAAAGAGACCAATCTGGCGGCGCACTTGAAGATATTGCCCAATGAAGTCACCTTAAGCAATTTTAATTGCGATGCTCAAATATTTATTCACCTCGCCAAACAAAATAACGAAACCGCCCTCGAGTACAACAAGGGTGAATTTTTAGCGGGAATTGAATTAAAAGCTGCTAACGAATTTGAGATTTGGCTCGAGCAGCGCCGTCAAATGTTCAGGCAAGCTGCAATTGGCTTACTTGTGACTCGAAGTGAGCGTTTAGAAGCCCAATCGGATTTTAGAAATGCACTCGAGGCTAGACTGGCACTGGTGCATTTGGATGTGCTGCAAGAAGTGCATCACCGTGAACTGATGCGTTTACACTGGTTACTCGGCGAACAAGCGGCGGCGTTGGAGCGCTTTGATACTTTAGAACGAATCCTCAAAACCGAACTTGGCTTAAAGCCACTGCCAGAAAGCCTTGAATTACTCGGAAAAATCCAGAAAACCACACCAGAAAAGCCAATCCCCCTCGAGCCAAGTCTGCAACGCCCGAACCTCAGCCGCCCGCCTTTGGTCGGACGAGAAACAGCTTGGCAGTTTTTGGTCACTCAACAATCTGCTTTTTGCTTAATTACCGGCGAAACTGGCATCGGAAAAACCCGACTTGCCACCGATTACACAGTCGCTAACGGCGGTTACTTGGAATTACGCGGCTACGCCAGTGCTGCCAATACCCCGTTTTACCCAATCGCTGAAGCCTTGCGCCGCAGCCTGAGCGACCAGCGTATAGACCCAAATAGCATGGACACCATTTGGCGCAACGAAATCGCTCGGCTTGTACCAGAATTTGCTGACCAAGCCCTTAGCCAAGGCTCGAGTTTAGACGGACGAGCCAAATTTATCGAAAGCCTCGCTAGAGCCATTCAAGCTGCCTTGCGCCCATTTGAGACCCTGCTTTTAGATGACCTGCACTGGTTTGACCCAAGCAGCCTCGAGCTAATCGCGCACTTGACTAGACACAACAGCAAAATTATCGCCACCGCCAGAGAATTAGAAATAAGCGAAAACCCTAGCGCTCAAACACTTTTGCAAACCTTGGAGCGCGAAGGACACCTCAGCCGTCATGCTTTAACCCCCTTAAGCCAAAACCAAACGCAAATGTTATTGCAAACCCTGTCTGGCAGAAATGCACCACTTTTTACGCAGCGCCTGCAAATTGCTAGTGGAGGCAATCCACTCTTAACCTTAGAAACGCTCCAAGGATTTTTTGAAAATGGCAGCTTAAGCCTTGAACCAGATGGCACTTGGAAAAGTGGGATAGATACCCAAACCAACGATTACACCGAGTTACCGATTCCTAAAAACGTCCGTGAATTGGTGCTTGGACGCATCACCTACCTCGGGGCAGCCGTTAAACGCATCCTCGAAGTTGCCACGCTCTGTGCCACGCCGTTTGTGTCCGAAGATTTACTGCAATCAAGTGCCTTAAGCGAATGGGAAGCATTAAATGCCTTAGAGCGAGCCGTCAGCGCCCAACTGCTAACCCGAGAACAAAACAAATACCGCTTTAATCACGATGTTGTGCGTCGCAGTTTGCTCGAGGAATTCACTCCAGAACGCCAGAATTTAATTCATAAACGCCTAGCCGAACAACTGATTCGCTCTAACGGCGACCCAAGCCGCATTGCCCATCATCTCGAGCAGAGCGAACGCAACCAAGAAGCCATTCCCTACCTGATTGAAGCCGCACTTGCTGCCCGAAATTTATTTGCCCATCAAGAAGCCCGTAAGCTCTACGACCATGCCCTCGAGTTAGAACCCGAGCTTGAACACGAATTTAACATTCATGCCCACATTGCCGATTTAGAACTGACCTTGTTTAACTTGGATGCCCTCGAGCAACACGCCCAAACGATGCAAGCCCTAAGCCATGCCTTACCGCTCGAGTACAGTGTGAAAGCCAGTTTACTGATTGCCAAAGCCCATTTATACCGAGGACAATTTACCCAAGCCCTCGAGACCGCTACACAAGCCCTTGAGGACAGCACAGGCGAAGTCCAAGCCGAAGCGCTCTTGCTGATTGGTACAGCTTTGGTTGGTGTGGGAAGTGTTTTAGAAGCCAAACAAAAACTGCTTGAAGGCTTACAAATACAAAAACGCGGTTTGATCGCCGCAGAACTTCACTCGAGCCTCAAAGAAGTCTACCGCAGACTAGGGGATTTACCACAGGCACTCGAGCAAGCTGAATATGCACACGGGATTTATAAAACCTTAAAGAATCGTGAACAAGAAATTACGGAATTAGCACAAATAGGGCAGTTGCTTGGATTGCTTGGGCGTTCAGAAGAAGCCCTCGAGCGACTGCAACGCGCCACCAAACAAGCAAGAGAATATGGTCTGGAAAGGGTTTTGAGTGTGGCACTGGTCTTGCTTTGTGCAGAACAATTAAGGGCTGGGCTTTTTGCTCAAGCCCAAGCTCCAATTGAAGAAGGACTTACCTTAACAAAAGGAAAAATGCTGGCTCGAGAATGCCAATTTACCGCCATGCTCTCAAAAGCCCAATTTCGTACAGGTCAACTGGGAAATGCTCTACAAAATGCAAAAATTGCACTTCAACTCAGTCAAGGACTTGGCATACAACTCACAATTCAACAACTCTGGATGGCAGAAGTATGTATTGCATTGGGTTTTTTTCAAGAATCAAAATTACATATTCAATCCGCAGAGCTATTGTTGACGAGTAATCAAAACGATTATTGGATACTGCTCCAGATTCTCAAAGCTGAACTTGCCTTAGCTGACCGACAAACAAAGGTGGCACAAGGGATTCTCCAAGGTATAATGGACTTGTACAGCACAACACGTCTCGAGTACCAAGTTAAAGCTGCTTGTGCCTTTGCTAATTTATATTGGTTAAAAAAAGAACCAAATCTGGCTGCTTTATATTTAGAAAAACTCCCTTCGGTTTTACCCAATTGGTTACAACTTCGGGTGTGTAGTTGGCGCGTTGTGTTGGGAATTACAGTTGATCCAAAAATCTTAAAAACCGCAGCAAATTCATTGGAAAAACTTGGTTTTCTCGAGGCATTGGCGCATCAAGTCCCCAATAATCAACCGTCAAAATTGCAAAAACAAACTCATGAAACACGACGTATACTAGAAAAAAGTCTTGAACCAGACCAAACGATACTTTTATCAATCCCAAAGTTTGGAACGTTTTTGGAACACCCAGACAACTAAGCTCGGTACAGGAGGTTCTTGATGAACAACAATTCCAAAGAACTTGTGTTTCAACTTCGGCTCACACCACAAACAGAACAAGCCCCCAGTTCGGTCTGGCTCGAGGGTAAAAATCAACATGCCCCGATTCGTTTTGATGATTTTCAAGCCTTGGTGCGTTACTTAGGCTCATTGGCAGATGATGGAATAAGCAGAGGTCTACGATGAAATTTTTTATTGTTCCGATATTAGCGCTTGCCTTAACTGCTTGCCCTGCCCAAAATTCAGAGGACTTAAGCAAAGACGAACTTGATGATTTAAGCGAAATTTTTATCAGTGAAACCGTCAACACCACAGTAAATTTAGGCGTTTCAGAAACGATTTTATTTGTAGATA
>JBEGTV010000171.1:0-6044 GCA_041179225.1 Deinococcota bacterium
TTCGCCCGCAAACACCAGTCCCCGTTAAAGTTGGTACGCGCCAAATCGAGCGCTTGGTCAATAACAATAAAGAAAACCTTGAAATCTCGAGTATTGCCCTGACCTTACCGGGTAATAAAGCCTCTAAGTTTATTATTTACGGTGGTTTTAACGAACTTGTGCGTTTACATCAAGAAAAACACGATAGCTTAGCGGGTTTGTTTCAACCCAATATTTTCGGGCAGTTATCGCTTTTCTTAATTGGTATTTTTGAAGCGGTTAAGAATGTGGTCGGTGATTGGGGCTTAGCAATTATCATTTTAACAGTCATTATTCGGCTTTTAATCACCCCGCTTTTGATGCAGCAGTACCGTTCGAGCGCCGAAATGCAGGCTTTACAACCGTTCTTGGTTGAACTGAAAGAAAAGTACAAAGAAGACCCACAAAAACTTCAAGAAGAAACCATGAAAATCTACTCGCAAAACGGGATTAACCCCGTAGCAGGTTGCTTGCCAGCTTTTGCCCAAATGCCAGTGTTCTTGGTCTTGTGGAAGATTTTTAGCAATTACGAATTTGACCAAGGATTCTTATGGTTGCCCGACCTTGGCTTGCCCGACCCATTTTATATTCTGCCCGTCTTGTACCTTGCCTCGAGTGTGCTGGCAACTTGGCTCAGTACCCGCAAAACCCCAGATATGTTTAGACAAATGATCATCATGCAATTTGTTTTTGCTTTTATTTACCTATCTTTCCCCAGTGGTGTAACCATGTACGGTGTAATTGGCGGCTTCATTGGTGCGTTCCAACAATGGGTAATGCTCCAACAAGTCGAAAAACAAGTGGCAGTACGAGCCGCAGAAATTAACGCCAAGAACGCCACCGCCGATAAGCCAAGCTCGAACAAGCCTGTCAAAACAATTAACGCCAAAGCAAAATAAAGTCACAGATTGCTCGAGTCAAAGGGAAATTCGAGCAGTTTGTGATTTCCCGTAGCTTCTCTTACGAAATTCCGTGCTGCTCTAACTCTTCTGTACTTAATCCCGTAATCATCTGAATTTGTTCGAGTGTTAGCCCTGCGACTTTTGAATTCCTTGCAACTTCAAGTCTAGCTTTTAGTTCGCCTCGAGCTTCGCCAACGGCTCGAGCTTCTTCAACTGCTGTTTCAATGGCGTACTTCTGAGTTGCATAATTATCGCGCATGATTTTAAGGCTTTGTTGGTAACTTTCTCGTTCTCGAGGCTCAAGATTGGCGAGTTTCGCCGTTTCAAACGCATTGGTAAACACTTCATCTTTAAGAAGCTCTGGAATACTTTGTAAATCCTCTAGGTTCTTAATGAAATACAACCATTTATCCAACCTAGTTTTTAATTGCTCGAGTCGTTTATTGAAATTTGGAATCTCAAGGTAAATCAGGCTTAGCTTGTCGCAGAACACAATGTTGTTTTGGTCTTTAAGTTCAATCAAATGTACCACTTCGCGAGAACCCACTTTATCATCATCAAAAGTAAAACCAAGTACCCCAATGCAGTACACTGGCTCGAGACGATAATCCCAATCTCCTTTTTTAGCCTGTTCTTGAATAGGAAACGTCGCATAGAACAGTGTTCTGTCCTTAAAAAAGTTTTGCTTTAATTTTTGGAGTTCAACAATAAAGTATTCGCCGTTTAATCCTTGGCAGTAAATATCATAAATCGCTTTGCGGTCATTTTCGCCTTTTGGAAGTTGTTCTGGGTTCTTAAAACTCAGGTCAGCTATTTGGGCAACTTCTGGCAATAACGAATTTAGGAAGTCAATCAAGTGCGGCTTAGATGCCTCCTCGCCAAAGATTTTTTTGAATCCAAAATCTGTAAACGGATTAACGAAGGTATTTGCCATATCAGAAATGGTAGCAGAGGGGTGATGTTTTTCCAAGAGCTATAAACGGCTACAACGTTCAGACTCGAGCTAGAAAACGGGACTACTTCACAGCGCTTAGGTCTTTTGAGTTAAACTCGAGGGTATGAGGTTCTTCTCGAGGTACTTTTGTTAGCCAAAGCCTTTAGCGCGGCGGTGATTGGAGTCAATGCCATCCCCATCGAAATCGAAGTAGATGTGGCGCATGGCTTGCCCAATTTCACAGTTGTGGGTTTGCCCGATGCAGCCGTCCAAGAAAGTCGTGACCGTGTACGGGCGGCGATTAAGAACAGTGGTTTTCAATTTCCCGCCTCGAGAATTACGGTCAATCTTGCCCCTGCCGATGTCCGTAAAGAAGGCTCGAGTTTTGATTTACCAATTGCACTGGCATTACTGGCTGCCCAAGGGCATTTACCACTCGAGGCATTAAACCAATGTTTTATTGCCGGAGAACTGGCACTAGACGGCACGGTTCGCCCTGTCTCGAGTGCGATTAACATTGCGCTTTGTGCTTTGCAACAAAAACGCAGCCATGTGCTGCTGCCGCCAGCCAACGCAGGTGAGGCTGCCGTGCTGGATGGACTGAAAGTCTTTGCGCCGCTTAGTCTACTCGAGGCAGTGCAGCATTTATCGGGCAAGCATTTACTAAGCCCCAGTGCCGCCGAAGTTCTAGCCCGAGACACCAACAGTTTACTCGACATGTCCGATATTAAAGCCCAAGCTCAGGCAAGGCGGGCGCTCGAGATTGCAGTGGCTGGGCATCATAATTTGTTGTTAATTGGACCTCCAGGCAGTGGCAAAACCATGATTGCACGTCGTGCGATTGGGTTATGTCCGCCGCTATCGAACACCGAAGCCTTAGAAGTTACACGCATTCACTCGGCGGCTGGAAGAATGCCCAAGGGACTGCTGCGAACCGCGCCTTTCCGTAGTCCCCATCACTCTATCTCGGATGCTGGTTTAATTGGTGGTGGCACTGTCATTTTTCAACACTAAATACGAGAGTTCATATTTCCCTGCGACTATTGCAAAATTAAATGATACTGGGATAACATATTCTGCGTGTCGGACAGATCACCAGCAATTCGGATTCGAGAATTCCCAGACAATGGAATCATTTATCGTATGGCGTGGTTTGGGGGAATCACAAAATCTAATCGGAATAAGCATTTAATAAAAGCATTACTATTAGACGAAACTAACGATGATAAGGGAAATATTGTCAATATTGGGGTTTCAGCACTACCATTATTACCATTGGGTTCACGCTGGCAAGGTGGTATTCGACTTAGTGATTTAGAAAGCGAATACCAGACTAAAAACATTCTCGTTGATGCTGACTCAATTCAATTCGTCGATGTCGACCATTTTGATGGCTATACTGCAAAAAAACAAAAACAATTGCTGATCCCACAGTTTTTCTACTCACTCGGCAAAAGATTTTATGGTGTGGCAGCAAAAACACATGTGGCACGCTGCAAAGGCTATATTGAGAACATGGGAGTTGATGTAATTATTCCAGTTCCAGTTCTGATTCAGTTTTATTGGGGTACATCAACGGCGTTGATTAATTCTGTGTTTGATACAACATTTGCTGGAGTTAAACCCGAGTATGACAAATTTTTCCACCCGGACCGCAGCAGTGTTAAAAACGGTATTGTGCATCTGGAATTACGCCACAGATACTTACCCGCAGATGGTGCAGTTATTGCTCGAGCAATGTGTGATCCAATCGCTTTAGCATCAGCTCAAATGATTGCACGCGATGTACACGCTGCATTTGCCAATCAACATCAAAACCCCGACAGCGTATTTAACGGCTTAAAAATGAACTTTCCATTCCGAGGATCAACCAATTTGAGAGTTTTTGGAAAATGGGATCGTTCAATGAATAAATTTCTGGTTCTCCGAATTCAATTTTGCGATCACCCATTCCCATTTGATTCACTCGAATTACCTGGTGGAGAAAAAATCATCAAACTTATTCAAAAAGCGCGACGAGACGAAAAGCCCATTTTGGCTCGTGAGTTTCGTCCAAAACGATTAGGGGCAGCCAAAAATCCCGTTGGCGTAGAAGCCCAAAACCCGACTCACCCTGATCGAGTAGGGATCAAAATTGACGATTTGCGAAATCGCTTTCCAGACCTAAAACACAAAATAAAACGTCAAAGACGCTATACTCGAGAAGTTGACGAAATTAAATACCTTCCGAATAAAAATGTAGGCGATTCTGCGTATGGGCTGGATGATGCTGAGCCTGGTGCTGAGAATCCCCCAGCCGTAATTGGTGATGAAGTTGATGTTCTCCCGATACCACCAATTCCATTTGAAGAAAAGACCGAACGAAAACCAATAAAACCTTACGCATATAAATTTCCTTTTTTGCAGGATGTTGTAAAAATAATGAATACCGCAAAAATATGGATTCACGCCGAGAACTCATCGTTCACAATTCAACCTGTAACCGTTGCTGCACTATTTCAACATGGTAGCAACTCCCACCTAGACAATGAAATTCCACTAAGTATTTTCCCAGAAATTTTCATTTCAGAAGAAGACACCAACGATTTTGGCGACTGGCTACGGATGGATGAAGAAGAAAGATTTCGAGTTTGTGCTGTTATTCAGGTGATCGTACATGACAAAGTTTTTTATGTTTTTGATTTAAGTCGAAAACCTGTGGAGCAAAGTAAGTGTTATCGTAGGCTCATTCTTTGGAAATCAAACTTTTCTGAGTTCAGCACAACTGAAATTGATGATTATCTAGAAGCAACGGCTCGTAATTTTCGACGACGTACATGGGCTAGTATTGCAGATTTTCCTAATTATTTTAGCGCCCTGCATCCACATAACACATTTAATCCAGATATATGTGCGAATTCATTGCTATCACGGTTTTTGATTGATGGTTGCAAACTAAAACGAGATTCCTTTGGCATAGAATTCGATCCCAGTCTTTTGAAAGAACTTCGGGAAAAGGCAAAAAAACAAAAAACGGACATCGAGCAGTCTACGTCCAATGAACCGTCAATTCCACTGGATAACGTGGTCGATAATCCAAGTTGATTTTTCATTCATCCCTTAGTTCTTGTACAAAATCCACCGCCTCTTGTTCTAAACGTTGAATACCAACGAATTGCATGTAGTCAACGTCGTTTTCTTCACAAGTCTGGGGATTGTTTGGTTGGGCAACATCTAACCCCTCATCCAACATCGAAGCCAAATCTTCGACTCTTCCACCTCGCATCTCAAGAAGACGACAAAACTCTTCTTTGCTGATTGAACGCACCAAATCATCCCTGTCAAAAACCATCATCGCGTATAACCCTGGTTCTGGAGTAAAGGTTTTATCGCTGCTCGAAAATGCAATTAAGGCATAATCAAGGTCACTTCTTTCCCGTAGCGCCACAAGCCGTTTTCCATAAAGGTAAAAGAGTGTATTTTTGGGTAACATCTTGTTTATCCTCATTTCTCTTGAGCTAAAGAATGTTGTTGCAGCAACGCCCCAACCAAATTCCAAGTGCTGCCAATGCTTAGAAAAATCACGATTAACACTACCCAACTGGGTAAATGTAGCATTGAAGCCAAGTTGAACCCATAAATCCCAGAAACAAGCATCAAACACCAACCCATCGGAGATTGAGGAAAGACTCGATTGATAACCTCGAGATATTTTCCACACCATTTGTCGAGCAACCAAAGCACAACAGCAAAAGCCAATAAACCCGTACATAAGCTCAGCCATATAAATGCAGAATCATGCCAAGCCAGCCCAAAACCCATTGCTCCAGCGATTGCTGCAAGGAAAACCATTTCGAGATTCCGATACCGCAGACCCCACTTATTGCCCAAATACATTGATTTGCTCCCGTAATTGGTGATTCTCAAGTGTTAATTTGCCAAGCAATCGTTCAAATGTGATTTCTCGAGTTCGCAATTGCTCGAGTTCTTTGTGTAGTGCAACATCAAGAGTAGGTATTCCCTGTACCTGATGTGAAAATGCTTGTTCACCATACCGAGCATATAGCATCCGCCAAGAGAACAGGGTCGAAGCTAAAACCTTGTGTTCTCGAGCCACGGCACTAGGTCGTTTATGCTTTTCCGTCACTTCTTTGACCATTCTCAGCTTAAATTCTGCTGTGTATAACTTTTTGCTTTTCATCATTTATGCC
>JBEGTV010000172.1:0-6024 GCA_041179225.1 Deinococcota bacterium
TTGTTTGGGCAGTACAAGGGAATAAAGAAGTTGGCTTTACTCAATTCCAATGATGCCTTTGGCAATAGTATTGCCTCTGACGTGGTGCGAATGAGTAAACGCGGGTATGCTTTAACAACCGATAAATACGATTCTGGTTTAACCGATTTTAGACCTATCTTAAACCGCTTTAAGGCACAAAATCCTGATGTGGTGATGTTTGCCAGTTACGAAGCTGACAGCATTGCGATTATGCGCCAAGCCAAAGAAATTGGCTTAAAACCGAATTTTTTCTTCGCGGGTTTTGCCACTGGTTTTGCCCTGCCGAGCTTTGCTAAGAATGCCACCGATGCCGCCGATAACATGCTGGTTAGCGTGGCTTGGAATGATGATGTGCGTTACCCCGGAGCGCAGGCACTTTATCAGAACTTAAAAACTGAACTTGGCGAAGAACCAAGTCAACACGCTGCTCAGTCGTATGCGGCGATGCTGGCGGCAGCTGACGCAGTGAAAAGGGCTGGTGGTGTAACCGACCGTGAAAAAGTGCGTTCTGCCCTCGAGACCACCCGTATTTCCACGGGTTTTGGTCCTGTGCGCTTCTTGGATTACCGTGGGTATAAGAACCAGAATCCAGTCATTTCAATCATCACCCAAATTCAAAAGGGTAAGCCGATAACGGTTTTCCCAGAGCGAATTGCCGAAGGTAAAATTGTTGCACCCAAATAAATTGGCTTGGGTGAGGCGACCTCACCCTTGCTCGAGAATATCTTTGAAGGGAGTCTATGGAAATTTTTACGCAAGGCACACAAGCCTTAATTGATGGTTTACTGACCGGCGGGATTTACGCAATGATTGGCGCGGGGCTAAGCCTGATTTTTGGGGTGATGCGCCTGATTAACTTTGGTCATGGTGATTTTGTGATTCTTGGGATGTACTCGGCTTTTTTTGCCAATAAGGTGATTGGCTTTGACCCGTATCTAAGTCTGGTTTTGGTGCTGCCGTTGGCGTATGGTCTGGGCTTTGCAATGCACCGCCTGATTTTATCTAAACTCCTCGGGGCTTCTGAACAAACCACAAAACTAGCAACGCTGGGTTTGGGTTTGGTGGCAAGTAATTTAATGCTGTTGCAGTTTGGGGCGCAACCGCAAACGGTTTATGCTGATTATGCCACCAATGCTTTTGTAGTTCCGATTGGTGGTCTCGAGTTTCGGATTTCACAAGCACGTTTAATAGCTGTGGTGATTACTGCGATTTTGATTGTTGGCTTAAATTGGATGTTGTACCGCACCGAATTAGGTCGGGCGATTCGGGCAACGGCACAAAACCGAATGGGCGCAGAATTGCAGGGCGTGGATACCAAAAAAATCTATGCGATTGTTTTTGGGCTTGGTATGGGCTTGGCAGTCGCGGCTGGTGTGCTTTTAATTCCGTTGTTATCGGCGACACCAACCCTTGGTACAACCTTTACTAATAAGGCTTTTATTGTCACCATTTTGGGTGGGCTTGGCAGCTTACCGGGCGCAATCGGTGGGGGTTTACTGCTGGGCGTGGTCGAAAGTGTTGGCTCGAGTGTCTTGCCGCTTATTCCAGCCTTAAATAATCATTTTGGCAGTAATTACCGCGATGCCTACGGCTTAATTATTTTCTTGTTGGTGCTGTTGTTGCGTCCCAACGGTTTATTCGGGCGGACGGTGAAGCGCGTATGATTAAGAACTGGCATCCGATGTATACCCTTGCACTGGTGATTGGTTTACTAGCGTTGTACCCGATGTTTTTTGGGCAATTTATGAATTTTGGGGTGGCAACTCTTTTGCTGGCTGGATTTGCGCTTTCATGGGATATTTTAGGAGGTTGGACTGGTCAGAACAGCCTTGGTCATGCGGCTTTTGTGGGCGTTGGGGCGTACACCGTCACACTCCTCGCCGAACGTGGGGTGCATCCAGTCTTAGGGGCTTTAATCGGAGCGGCACTCTCGAGTTTACTGGCTTGGGGTTGGGGCGCAGCCACGTTTCGTTTACGCGGTTCGTATTTTACGCTGTCCACCATTGCCGTCGCTGAAATTATTCGCTTAATAATCTTGAATGAATCGTGGCTGACAGGCGGTGCAGAAGGGAAATTCATGCCCGACTTACCAAAAATCTTTGGCTTTGACTTGTTTGATCGCAAAGTAGAGTATTACATGGTGCTGCTTTTTGTGCTGCTGGTGCTGCTTTTTACCCACTGGATGCGCTACTCGAGAATGGGCTTTTACTTTAAGGCAGTCCGCGAGGATGAAGACGGCGCAATGGCACTGGGGGTCAACCCAAATAAAGCCAAACAACTGGCATTTGTTTGCTCGGCGGCATTTACAGGCTTAGGCGGAGCGATGTATGCCATCTTTTTACAAGCCTTTGAACCCGAAACTTTTTTGCTGATCGCCTTTAGTATTCAAGTTGCACTTCTTGCCATTATCGGTGGACGAGGCACAATTTATGGTCCTTTGGTCGGTGCGTTTTTAATTGCTGTGCCATCAGAAATTTTTCGTGACCAACTCAAAGAAGCCAACCTTTTGGTCTACGGCATCCTGATTGTGGTGATCGTGATTTATCTGCCTAAAGGTATTCTGGGTTCACTCGAGTATTGGGCGTACCGCAAAAATCATCCGCTCGAGAAAGGAAAAGTATGAGCTTACTTGTGGCTGAGCGTATCGGAGTGCAATTTGGCGGGGTAAAAGCCGTACATGATGTCAGCCTGAGCTTAGAACGCGGACAAATTCTGGGGTTAATCGGACCAAACGGCGCGGGGAAAACCACGTTATTTAACGCCTTGACCGGTTTTGTACCGAAAGCCAGTGGAAAAGTTCTGCTTGAGAACATGGATATTACCAACACTCCGCCTTTTGAACTGCCCAAACTTGGCGTAGCCCGAACTTTTCAGGTTGAACGACCATTCGAGGATTTAACGGTTTTAGAGAATGTGATGATTAGCAGTTTCTTAAAACACAGCCAGCCCAAAGCTGCTAAGCACCACGCCACCGATGTCCTCGAGAAAGTCGGGTTACTCGACCGTGCTAATCAAAAATGCTCGGAGTTAAACCTTGCCCGCCGTCGTCGGCTTGAAATTGGAAAAGCCCTTGCCCTCGAGCCGAAGGTACTTTTTTTAGACGAAGTGATTGCGGGGCTAAATCCACCAGCCCAGTCTGAAATGATTGGTTTTGTCAAACAACTCTCCGAAACTGGTATTGGCATTGTGATGGTCGAACATATTATGCGGGTGATTATGACCCTTTCAGACCGTGTTATCTGTATGGCATTTGGTGAAAAAATTGCTGAAGGCACACCTGCCGAAATCTCAAATAACCCTGTGGTGATCGATGCCTACCTTGGAGGCGGTGAAGATGATGACTGAAACAAATGCACTGCTCGAGGTACGGGATTTAGACCTTGCTTACGGTGATGTTCAAGTGGTTTTTGGCGTGTCACTTTCTGTGCATGAGCGCGAGCTTGTGGGCTTGGTCGGTGGCAACGGCAGTGGCAAAAGCACAATTTTACGGGCTGTTTCTGGAATGCTTAAAGCCAAAAACGGCAGTATGACCTATCAAAAAAGTAGCATTAACGGCATTAGTCCGCATCAATTAACTGACCTTGGGATTGCCCATGTGCCAATGGGTAGGCAGCTTTTTGGGGCAATGACCGTCGAAGAAAACCTCGAGATGGGGGCGTACTTACCGCGTTGCAAACCACGGCGCAAAGAAAACCTTGAAAAAGTCTATGCTTTTTTCCCACGTCTGCTCGAGAAGCGCAAACTCTTTGCGGGGGCATTATCGGGTGGGGAACAACAAATGATTGCGATTGGACGCGCTCTGATGAGTGAACCCAAATTACTCTTGATGGACGAACCGAGCCTAGGACTTGCACCCAAAGTCGTTCAAGAAGTCATGCAAGTGATTCATAGTCTGCGGCAGTTGCAACTCACGGTGCTGTTGGTTGAACAAAACGTGCGCCAAGTCCTAAAAGTCACTGACCGAGCCTATGTTCTCGAGCATGGCAAACTGATTATCACTGGAAACAGCAAAGACTTATTGCAAAATCCAGAGATTAAACGCGCCTACCTTGGGCTTTAAGGTTTCTGGGCAATCCGCCATAAAAACCAGAGCATCACAAATTGCAAAGGCAGCCGCACATAAGCAATCCAAGCTGGCACTCGGAATTTGGCTGGCTCGAGTGCCATGTAAATGTTGGCTGGATAGACCGCCACCAACAACGCCATTAAGCCATATGCTGCCCAAACTCGAGATTGCGGCACTAAAAGCCCAATTCCACCCAGAATCTCAAAAACCCCAGAGATATAGGTTAGTTCGAGCGCCCAAGCTGCCAATGGTGGCGGTACAATCTGCACAAAGAAATTTGGACTAACAAAGTGCATCACACCCGCAAAAATAAACAGTACCGCTAGAACAATCATTTGGCACAACCCGCAAGAATTTCAGCACATAACTCTGGTAGTCCCTCGCCCTTTGCTGCTGCTGATACCAGCGCACTACCAACTACCACACCATCGGCGACTCGAGCCACGGCTTGGGCAGTCTCAAAATTCGAGACTCCAAACCCCACCGCGACTGGCTTAGAGGTACTGGCTTTGATTTTGGCAACCATAAGCGGCACTTCTTCGGGAATTCCAACTCGAGCGCCCGTAACACCCGTCACCGAGACCGCATACACAAAACCTGTACTCGAGGCTGTTACTAAATCAATTCGGTCTTGGGTACTGGTTGGTGCAAGTAAAAATGTTAGTTTCAAACCCGCTTTTTCGGCTATTGGAATTAAAGTATCGGCTTCGTCCGGCGGTAAGTCTGGCAGAATCAGCCCATCCACACCCGCCGCTACCGCCCCAGCCACAAATTCAGCTTCGCCTGTTGCCAGAATTGGATTGTAATAGGTCATGATGAAAAGGGCTTTATCCGAATTTTTTCTTAGTTCTCGAGCCGCCGCGAACGTCCCCAAAACTGTCATGCCATTCTCGAGGGCGCGTTCACCCGCTTTTTGAATCGTTGGACCGTCACCAAGCGGGTCAGAGTACGGTAAGCCAATTTCTAAAGCATCAGCGTACTCGAGAATGGTTGTGGCGGCTGTATGAAATCCCTCGAGTGTCGGGAAACCAGCCGGTAGGTAGGCAATAAATGCGGCTCGAGATTCGGACTTGGCAGTAGAAAAAGCAGTTTCGATACGGTTCATAAAATCCTTTTTCGTAGGGGCGAACCTTACGACCATGCCCGAAGGTGCGTGTTTATGGTCAAGAAGTGTTCGCCCTGATTAGCTATTTGCGGGTTGGGCGAGGCGTGCCTCACCCCTACGGTATGGTTTAGGCTTTGGCAGCGTTTTCCATGTCGGTCATGACCCGCATGGCTTCTTGGGCATCTTTGTCGCCGCGTCCAGAGAGGTTGACCACAATAATTTTGTCTTTGCCCAGTTCTGGGGCTAGGGTTTTTAGGTGGGCAATGGCGTGGGCAGTCTCGAGGGCGGGAATAATGCCTTCGCATTCGGATAATAATTTGAACCCCTCTAAGGCTTCTCGGTCCGTAATTGGCACGTATTCGGCGACTCCGTGGGCTGCGTAATAACTGTGTTCCGGTCCAATTCCGGGGTAGTCGAGTCCAGCACTAACACTGTGGGCGGGTACAATCTGACCGTTTTCGTCGTACAGCAAATACATCAACGAGCCGTGCAGCACACCAATTTTTCCACCCGCCACACTCGCTGCATGAAGCCCAGATTCGACCCCATGTCCAGCCGCTTCTACCCCAATTAAACGTGGGCGATTCTCGAGGTAGGCGTATGGTGCAAAAATACCAATCGCGTTGCTGCCACCGCCAACACAAGCCACGATTGCATCTGGATTTATTCTGCCCTCGAGTTCAAGCAGTTGGGTCTTGGTTTCTTCGCCAATTACACTTTGAAAGTCGCGTACCATCGCGGGGTAGGGGTGAGGTCCGACGACACTGCCAAGCACATAAAAGGTACTGCGAACATTTGTGACCCAATCACGAATCGCTTCGTTGGTGGCATC
>JBEGTV010000173.1:0-6011 GCA_041179225.1 Deinococcota bacterium
ATGCTGTGTTTTGGATACTCAGAAGTAGCGCTCAATGAAGACTCCTACCCAAGAGAAATATGGCAACTGTCTTGACCCCTACATGACGAGCTTGGATCGCTGGAACAGCATTTATAAAAGATTTAACCGATGGTCTTCACAACCCAACTGTACTACTTCAGCCATTTCTATTTGGTACTTCTCGAGAATGGGCAGTAACATAGTCTCATGTCCGATAACCCCGCAACCCTAACCCATAATTTCGAGCAGTCCTTAAAGCCACGTCGCTTTGCCCATTTGCATCAACACACGCAGTATAGCTTGCTGGACGGTGCGGCTCGAGTCAAAGACTTACTGAAATGGGTTGCTAAAACCAGTCCAGAAAATCCAGCCCTTGCGATGACCGACCACGGCAATATGCACGGTGCAGTCCAGTTCTTTAAGTACGCACAGGATGCGGGTGTTAAACCAATTATTGGCTACGAAGCCTATGTTTCGGCTGGCTCGAGGTTTGATCGGATTCAACGCCGCGACGTGGATGGTGGGTACTATCATTTAACGTTGCTGGCAAAGGATTTTAAGGGCTACCAGAATTTGTGTAAGCTCGCCAGTATTGCTTATCTCGAGGGCTTCTACCAAAAACCACGCATAGACCGCGAAGTGCTGGCTTTACACCGCGAGGGGATTATTGCCATGAGCGGTTGCCTTGGTGCAGAAGTTCCGAACATGATTTTGAATGATCGTCTCGAGGATGCCGAGGAGCGCTTGAAATGGTACTTGGCAACTTTTGGGGATGATTATTATGTTGAAATCCAAAATCACGGTTTGCCAGAACAGCAAAAAGTCAATCCAGTCTTAAAGGCTTGGGCGGCTAAATACGGTATTGGTATGGTTGCTACCAACGATGGTCATTATGTGCGTCATGAAGATGCCTATGCCCATGAGGTGCTGCTGGCGATTCAAACCAAAGCCTTAATGTCTGAAGAAAAACGCTTTAAGTTTTCGTGCGAAGAATTCTATGTCAAAACCCAAGCCGAAATGGAAAATTTATTGCCCTCGAGCCAGTGGGGCGACGAAATTTATGACAATAGTTATCTAATTGCCGAGAAATGCAATCTCGAGTTACCAATTGGTTCAAAACGGGTCTATCAAATGCCCGCCCTACCGATTCCTGAAGGGCGAAGCATGGCAGAAGAACTTCGGGTTCAAGTCTATAGGGGAACAGTTCAACGTTATCCCAAAGAATTCACCCTCGAGTTACTACATGTATACGCTGCGCTTTCCCTCGAGAAACTAAACCAAAAAAACCGTGAACATGTTCAGTCCCGTGTAGGGGCGACCCTTGTGGTCGCCCTTGACCAGCCAACGCCAGAGACTAATGCAAGTCAGGGCGAACATAAAGTTCGCCCCTACGAAAAACAGGTCAACAATTTGAATCTCGAGGAAACCATTTTGTTGCTTGCTTTTACGGGTGAAATTTGGCTCGAGAATTCAAGAGCTCAAAAGTACACCCAGTACGTGGCACTTGATGCACTCGAAGCTGATGAAACCATGGTATCAAAACTCGGGCAGTCGTTAGTGGTTTTGCGCCGTGCCGAGTACGAACTTGGAGTGATTATCCGCATGGGTTTCCCAGATTACTTTTTGATTGTGGCAGATTTTATCAATTGGGCAAAAGACCACGGCATTCGGGTTGGTCCTGGGCGTGGTTCAGGTGCGGGTAGCTTGGTTGCCTTTGCTCTTAAAATTACGAATCTTGACCCAATTGGTTACGGCTTGTTATTCGAGCGGTTTCTCAATCCAGACCGTGTGAGTATGCCAGATTTCGATGTGGATTTCTCGGATTCACGGCGCAATGAAGTGATTAATTATGTGCGTGATAAATACGGCGATGACAAAGTAGCCATGATTGCCACCTACGGAACAATGTCCAGTCGGGCGTGTTTTAAGGATGTGGCTCGTGTTCTCGAGTTACCTTTTGCTGAAGCCGATAAACTTTCTAAGCTCGTGCCTGTGGTTTTTGGTCGGGCGCTGAGTCTCGAGGCAGCCGAGGAAGCTGTGCCAGACATCAAAGCCATGCTCGAGGCAAACCCAGAAACCCGTAAAGTCTATGAAATCGCTAAGAATCTTGAAGGTCTAACCCGCCACTCGAGTATTCATGCGTCGGGCGTGGTGATTGGGCGTGAGCGATTGGATAACATTGTGCCTTTGATGCGAGCGGGTTCAGATGAAGGCGTGGTTTGTCAGTACGACATGAGCAGCGTTGAAGACATAGGCTTAATTAAAATGGATTTTCTGGGTTTACGCACGTTGTCTTTTCTCGAGGAGGCAGTGCGGATTATTAAGGAATCCAAAGGAGTCAGTCTCGAGCCAGACGATTTCCCCTTGGATGACGTTAAAACCTATGAACTCATCTCGAGAGGCGAAACCAAAGGGGTTTTTCAACTCGAGGGCGGCGGAATTACTGATGCAGCCCGTAAATTAAAACCACGTCGAATTGAGGATATTAACGCATTATCGGCATTGTATCGCCCGGGTCCGATGGATAACATTCCAGCCTATATCGAACGCCACCATGGGCGCGAAGCGGTGCGGTACGACCAAGGCGAATTTAATCTGCCAAAGTGCGAACCGCTCTTGCGTCCGATTCTCGAGGAAACGTACGGCATTCCAGTCTACCAAGAGCAAATTATGCAGATTGCTTCGGCAATTGCAGGTTATACGCTTGGGCAAGCGGATTTGCTGCGTCGGGCAATGGGCAAAAAGAAATTGGATGAAATGGAAAAAGAACGGGTTAAATTTGTGGCTGGTGCAAAAACAGTGCATTCTATTCCAGAGGATGAATCTGCGCGGTTGTTCGGTATTCTCGAGAAGTTTGCCAACTATGGGTTCAATAAGTCACATAGCGCTTCTTACGCATTACTTTCTTTTCAGACAGCGTATATCAAAGCCCACTATCCAGTCGAATTTATGGCGGCACTTTTAACCGTCGAGCGTCGCAATTCCGATAAGGTTGCCGAGTACATCGCCGATGCTAGACAAACCAAACTCGAGAATGGGCAGTTGATGCAGGTCACACCGCCAGACATTAACCGTTCGAGTACCGACTTTAAGGTGGTTGGTGACCAAATTCTCTTTGGTTTGTACGGTGTTAAGTCGCTTGGCGAAGAAACTGCCCTGCTCATTCTCGAGGAACGTGAACGGGCTGGGGCGTTTAAGTCGTTAGCCAATTTCTGCTCGAGAATGCAGTCTACGGGCTTGAATAAGCGCTGGGTGGAGTTCTTGGTTAAGTGTGGTGCGTTTGATGCTTTTGGCGCTCGAGAAGCACTTTTAGAAAGTGTTGAGGACGCGATTGAATTCGCCAATGGTCAAGCTGATATGAACTCGCAAGGGATGGACAGTTTGTTTGGCATGGCAACTATTGCGCCAGAACCAAAACTGAAATCAATAGCCCCATCGGTAAGTGAAGAAGAATCGCGTTCTCGAGCCATTACCGCCTTGCAATTTGAAAAAGAAGCTGTGGGTTTGTATATCTCGGGGCATCCGCTTGAACATTATCCGGGGATGCTCGAGGCGGCATCCTGTAAAGTCGCACAGTCAGAAGTCTGGTTTCATACCTCGAGCGCTCCAGTTGGCTACCGTGGACGTAAACGGGCGGTCTTGGCGGGGATGATTAGCGGCGTGCAACGCAAACCGACAAAATCTGGTGGGATGATGGCACGGTTTATCCTGACCGATGATGCTGGTGCAGCCGAACTTGTGGCATTTAGTAGGGCTTATGACAAAATCAACGATAAATTAATCGAAGATAGCCCCGCCTTGGTGGTGGTCGAAATCGAACCCGACGGCGAAGAAGGGGTACGTGTCACAGTCGAAGAACTCCTGCCTTATGAGGAAGCCAAAACCATGCCAAAAACACTCGCTTTGGAACTGAACTTGAACAGTCTCGAGCCGAAGAACTTAGCCCACTTAGACGAAATGTTGCAATTACAAGATGGTATTGCCAACATCCCAATTCATTTGCGTTTAATTGGTGACAGTGCCTTTGAAATTTGGGAATTAACCCATAAGGCTTCTGATGCTACTCTGCAACGCCTAAAACTCGAGTGTCCGTGGTTAAAAGTCGGCATGGGAATTAGTGGAGAAGCAGTCTTGGCAAAAACTGCACCTGCTAAAAAAGCATGGCAAGATAAACCAAAAATTTCTCGGGTAGAGAATTAGGTAAAGGTTTTTGGTGAAATTATGAAAACCAGTCTTAGCCTTCGCACAGTATTGGTGCTTTTTGTAGCAGCGATTACCTTGTTTCCGATTATTGGAATTGTGTATTTTTTAATTTCCACAGGTACGTTTCGTTTTGAAGCATGGTTACCGATTTGGGTGGTCTTGGTGACTTTGTTTTCGGTTCTGAATGGAATTATTGTCTCGAATACGTTGCTAAAACCAATTTATGTTCTGCGGGACGAACTAAAAAAACTTGCCAATCGTAAGGAGCGTCTTGCCAGTCTCGAGATTGATGCCAGTGCTGAGCATCCAATAGAGGTGCGTACTTTGCGTCAGGCATTTGCGAATCTGCTCGAGGCGCTGCGTGACGAGAATCAGAAACGCGGTGCGTTTATGGCAACGCTGGTGCATGACTTAAAAACCCCGATTATAGCGGCAAATCATGCTTTGAGTGCGATTGAACATAATGATGCCCTAAGCAAAGTCGAACGGGTCACATTGGTTAAAAGTATCCAACTCGAGAACGAAGCATTACTAGCATTGGTGCAAAAAATGGTGGATGCGAATCGTTTTGAACGAGATGATGTGCAATTGCAACTCGAGCCGATGGATTTACGTCCACTGGTTGATTTTTTGATTCATCGTTTGGCGACACAAGCCAATGAGCGTGGAATTACTGTGACCTTCGAGGGGAATGGGGTTGCCTTGGTTGCCAAAAAAGAACTTGAACGGGCGTTACAGAATTTGCTTGATAATGCAATTCGGTATGCTCAATCCAAGGTTGTGGTCATTATCGAAAATGCTCGAGTGACCGTAACGGATGATGGCGCTGGTTTGCCAGCCAGTTTAGAGCAACTCTGTAAACCTTTTAATTCCGAACGGGTGCAGATGGCAGGGCGGGAGTACACCAGTGGTACAGGAGGGCTTGGTTTATTTATTGTCTCGAGAATAGCCGAGTTGCATGGTGGGGTGTTAGAAGAATTACTCACCCAATCGGGGGCTAGTCTTTCGATTCGCTTACAAAGCAGTAGTGGTGGTGTATCGTAATTGCATCATGCCCGTAAGAGTCATTATTGTAGACGATCACCCACTTTTTCGGGTTGGACTGAGTTATGCCTTGAAAGCCCTTGAATTTGATGTGATTGCCGAAGCAGTAGACGGCGCGGATGGTCTGCGCCGTTGTCTCGAGTTGCGCCCAGATGCGGTGCTGCTCGATGCCAAAATGCCTAATATGGACGGCTTAGAAGCCTGCCGGCAAATACATGCGGCATTGCCAAACATCAGGATTTTAATGCTCACCACTTTTTCCGAAGCGGCTCTAGTACAAGCTGCAAAAGACGCGGGGGCAATTGGTTTTGTCTCTAAAGACACCGAAGCCCCGCGTTTAGCTGACCTGATTCGTAAAGCCGTAGCTGACCCAGCCTTTATGATTTTCCCAAAAATAGAATTGCCAAAGTTATCAAGTCGTGAACTCGAGGTACTAAGAAGCATGGTACTCGGCAAAAGTAACAAGGAAATCGCCAAACAACTCGGGCTAAGCCCAGACACCATCAAAGACCATTTAGAAAATGTTTACCGTAAACTTGAAGCCCAAGACCGTGTAACTGCCAGTCAACGCGCCAGAGACTTGGGATTTGTGTAAGAGCAAAGACAGGCAAAGGTAAAACGCCTTTCGCCTTTAATGCTTAAAGTGTCTCGAGCCAGTGAAAACCATTGCTACACCTAGTTCATTGCAAGCTGCGATCACTTCGGGGTCTCGTTTTGCACCGCCGGGTTGGAGAATGGCGGTAACACCTGCGTTTGCAGCGAGG
>JBEGTV010000174.1:0-5986 GCA_041179225.1 Deinococcota bacterium
TCCTGCCGATTAAAATTCTCGAGAATAAGCTGCAAATAGGGCGGCTTGAGCAAGCCTT
The DNA here is from genome assembly GCA_041179225.1 of Deinococcota bacterium. Lineage (GTDB taxonomy): Bacteria > Deinococcota > Deinococci > Deinococcales > JAAFIG01 > JAAFIG01. Next base: position 59 of record JBEGTV010000174.1, read on the forward strand.
ACCCCGTGCCTTGAGTAATAAATTTAATCGTGCGGCTTGGCGTTCGGAAAGTATTGAATTGGGCGATAACACTTGGAAGGGCAAGGTTTTAACCCGCAGTTTTGAAGGGCAACGGGTCGAGTATCAACTCGAGACTGAACTGGGTTTGATTCGCGCCTCGGTAGAATCCGAAAAAGCCATTTGGAAAGAACACGATACCCTTGGTTTTGGCTTACCCATGGCTCGAGCCGTGTTTCTCGAGGAGTAAAATGCGTAAAATTTGGATTGATACCGACCCCGGTTTTGATGACCTTGTGACCCTTGTTGTGGCATCTCGAGCCGAGGCTTTAGAACTTACAGGAATTGGTGTGGTGGCGGGTAACGCACCGCTTGTAAGAACTCTGCACAATACTTTAACCATCGCTGATGCTTTTGAAATTCATGCTCCAATTTATGCGGGTTGTGACCGTGCGCTGCTGCGTTCAAACACCACGGCTGAAGATGTCCTTGGGGCTGGGGCATTTGGTACTATTGGCGCGAAACTACCTGAGCCAACACGCATCATCTCGAGTGGACATGCTGTGCTTCAACTGATTGAAACTGTGTTGGAAAACCCTAATCAAATTACACTGATTGCGATTGGACCCCTAACCAACATTGCCCTTGCAATGCGGCTCGAGCCAAAAATAGCTGGATTGTTCCAAGAAATTATTTTAATGGGTGGTTCAACCGACCGTGGGAATCAGACGGCAGCAGCCGAATTCAATTTTTATGCCGACCCCGAAGCGGCTTCGATTGTCTTCCAAAGTGGCGCGAAGATAACGATGTTTGGTTTGAATTTAACCCGTCAAGTGCTGCTGACCGAAAACCATCTGGCTCGAGTGCGTGAAAGTAAAGCCGTTCATGCGCTTGCTCTTGCTGATATGACCGCCCATTACTTGCAAATTCGAGCCAACAAAATCATGCCTTTGCACGACCCTGTTACCGTTGTGTATTTGCTGCGCCCAGATTTATTTACCTTTGATCCAGCTTATGTGCAAATCGAAACCAGTGGAATACACAGCCTAGGCGCAAGTATCTGTGAATTTCGCGTACCCAAAAAAGCTAGTGCAAATGCCTTCGTTGCCACCAAAGCAGATGGTGAAGCGGTCATGGAACTGATTCTGGGGGCGCTAACCCAATGAGTCGCGCTGCCCTGATAAAAGCGGCTCGAGGCGATGCGCCGCTTGACTTGCTGATTCGTGGGGCAGAAGTTGTGAATGTTTTTACTTTAGAGATTCTAAAAGCAGATATTGGGATTCTTGGAGACCAAATTGCCATTGTGGATTATGGCGCAAAACTGAACTTAAGCGCTCAAACCATTATCAAAGCAGACGGTTTAATTGCCACACCTGGTTTAATAGACAGCCATGTGCATATCGAATCAAGTTTTGTCACCCCAGCAGAATTTGCTCGAAGTGTTCTGCCGTTCGGCACAACCGCAGTTGTGATTGACCCACATGAAATTTGTAATGTCCTTGGACTCGAAGGCTTTACTTATATGCTAGAAGCCAGTGCCAATCTGCCTTTGCGGGTATTTCTGACTGTTCCCTCGAGTGTCCCAAGTGTGCCGCACCTCGAGAGCGCTGGCGCGACTTTTGAAGCCTCTAATATTGCCCAAATGCTGCGTGACCCAAGGGTGATTGGCGTTGCCGAATTGATGGATTACCAAGGCGTGATTCACCAGCGCCCTCGAACAAGTGCAATCGTTGAAGCTGGCTTAGATTCTGGCAAGGCACTCGAAGGTCACGCGCCACTGATTGCAGGGCATGAGCTTGCGGCATACATGTCGGCTGGTGTGAATTCAGACCATGAATGCCGTAGCACTTCCGAAATGCTCGAGAAAATCAGGGCGGGGATGTGGGTGTATGCTCGAGAAAACACTTTTCGGCACACTGTTGGTTTTCTTGCCGAAGCCTTAAAGACCGTACCGAACGCGGTTAATGTGGCACTTTGTACCGATGATACCGACCCCGACGATTTAATTCGTCATGGGCATTTGAATCGTGGTCTGCGAATCTTGCTCGAGAACGGCGTACAACCCGCTAAAGCTGTCCAAATTGCCACCCTGAATGCGGCGACACGCTTTGGGCTACATCAGCTTGGGGCGATTGCCTCGGGCAGATTTGCCGATATTCTGCTGTTTGAACACTTAACCGACTTCAAGCCCAAAATGGTCATCACCAACGGGCAGATTATTGCTCGAGACGGCAAACTCGAGACTGAAATACGCCAAATAACACCTGCGCTAAAACAAAACACAGTCCGAATCGGGGCTATGACAGTATCAGATTTTATTCCAAAACAAATAGGCTTGACTGGACAGGCAACCATGCCAATTCTCGAGATGGACGCAAACCGCACCACCACATTATCAAACCAAGAAATGCTGTTTAGAAATGGTTTACTCGAGTTTCCACTGCCCCAAGACTTGCTGCTTTTAAGTGTCGTGCCACGTCATGGACAAACCCACCCACCAAGTTTATGTTTATTACGCGGTTTGGGATTGCAAGATGGCGCAATCGCCACAACCATTGCACATGACAGCCATAATTTAATTGTGGCTGGGACAAACCCAAGCGACATGCTGTGTGCCGTACAAGCCGTAGAAGCCATGCACGGCGGCGCAGTTCTGGTTGTGAATAGAAAAATCAAAGCCAGTGTGCCGCTCGTTATTGCTGGGTTGTTAAGCGAAAAAAGTATTGTAGAAGTGGCTGCCGAAGTCCAAAACTTTAATAACGTGGCTCGAGAACACGGACTGGGCGGCGCATCACCGATTTTGTGCATCTCGAGTTTAGCCCTGCCTGTCGCACCTTTTTACCGATTAACCGACCTTGGCTTGGTCAACACCATCAGTCAAGAATTTGTGACTCGAGAACAGTTTTAACCTCGGCAACCCGAGTTTCTAAATCCCCAAAAAGCTCAATGTATGGAATTTCACGCACGGCGAGGTCATACCGTACCATACCTTGCGCTCGAGAACGCCACACCGCGTCGTCACGCCAACCATCTTGGGTAAAAGGAATATCATCGCTACATAAAAAAACATGGTGATACCGAGACTCGGCAACTCGAGCTAAAGCGGTCAGTTCAGGTAAACCACGACCTTCGTAAGCATACCCAAGAAACATTGTGGTGATTGCATTGGTGTCCACAAACAAATAGTTTTTACTCTCAAGTAGCGCTTCGTCCTCGAGTTCAAGGTGACGCTTAGCAATAAAAACATAATCTTCCAACGCCAGTTGCCCGTTTTTTGCTTCCCAGACTTCACGCCCAAATTCTGCCATAAAACTGGTCTGGTACTCGAGTGCCATTCGTGCCGTCAACGTGCTTTTACCTGTGCTTTCTGCGCCCAGAAAAACCACTTTTTTAACGGGTTGCGCCCAGAACTCGAGGTGCGAATACACCAGACTCGAGACAAACGGTTTGAAATCTGTAATTTCTTTGTTCTGTACAGCTTCGCGTAACTTTGTACCAGAAATTGGTTGGGTTACTCGAGTTGCATCTACTTTGATTGGTATTGCCGCAATGTGGGCTGCGAATCCTTCAAGGTAATCGTCTGAGCCAAAAACTGCATCGGGTACAAAGTTATTTTGCTCGAGCCAAGACTTTACAAATTCGCGCTGCGTAAAATCATCAGCTTCGTTTATTGGCGGATTTTTGGGGACATAGACTCGAGCTTGTGGAAATAATTGTTGTACCCATTTGGCTCGAGTTTTGCTGGGCATCCAAGAAAAATCGGGATTGCTGTAGACCAAGACAATCAGTGTTTCGCATTGTGCCAAAGCTGTTTTAATCACAAGTTCATGCCCTTTATGAAGCGGGGCGAATTTACCAACCACCAAGCCAGTCTTAAACACTTTTTGTAACCTCTGAGACCTTAATTTTTGTCCACTCGAGATACCCATAAACGCTCATGCCTGCCAGCACAAACTGCAAAGCAAACTGCGCCCACAAGCTAAGATGCCAGAAATAGACTGCCATGACTGCATTAACAGCAATCCACACGCCCCAACTCCAAGCCCATTTTCGAGTCGTCCCAAAATTGGCAATTAAGGCAAGGCTCACGCCAATAAACTGCACCCAATTCCAAGTATCAGATACAAAATCTGTAACCAGAACGGTGTAAATAAAAACAGCGATACTTGCCACCCAAGTCACACTGTACCAAACAGGTTCATTGAACGTAATTTCGCCCTTATCCCGCCGAGACTCGAGAATCCAAAGGTACAAACCATGAATCCCAAAAATCAGGTATGAAACTTGCAAACCTGCCAGCATCCACTGTCCACCGACCATAAAAAGCACAAAGTACGGCAACAAACTGGCGTTGCTCCAATGCCAATACGCAATAGACTTAGAAAATAAGAACACCAACGAGAAAATTACACAAGCCGAACCAGCCCAATCAAATACCCAGAGCGGAATCTCGAGACCAAAAATGTTCATAAAACTCCTTGTAGAGCCTGTGCTAAATCCTCGAGTGACTCGAGAATCGGGACTTCCGGGCGAACCAAGCGGGTTTGAATTTGCACATCCAAGCGGCGTTGGTACTTCGGGTCAACACCAATAAAAAGTGGTTTGCTGCTTGCACTCCACGTACCAAGTTCATAGAGCGTAATCGGGCAAAGTGTTTCAGGCGGAAACCAAAAAGCAATGGCAGAAGCCAGCCGCAAATGCCGATGCTCCCAAAGAATTTGTTCTTCGGTCATGTTCGGGTTTGTGATGTCAAAATCTGCGCGGCGCGGATTGATAATCAGCCAATCGGTGTTCTCGAGCATGGTGGTCAGTTCGCTTTGCCAATCAGGGCAATTTGAAATTCCGCCAGCCAGAAAAAGCGACTTCTCGAGCGGTTGCGGATTGGCTTCGGCAGGGCATTGGATGTATTTCATAGATTGAACTATCTCCTTAAAAATTGGCAAAATAGATTTCCGACCTAGGTGAAAGTTGATCTTCATACACCCAGAAAACAGCAGGTTCATCATTTGTTGAATAGATTTGATAAGGATTAGCTGTACCAACCAAGACTAAATTTTGTTCGGGTTTCACTTCTAAAACTTGACATGGTAATAGAGCAGCACGAGGAAAAAGTAACGTATCTATTTCATAACAAAGTCCAAAAATTGGGTATTTATCAATAAACTGCCACTGAGTACCATACGCATCAAATACAGTTACTTCAACAATTCCGGGTTGTGGTTGAGAATCAACTTTTCGAGTGGCAACAACCAAAAGATTGACTATCCATACAGATGGTGGATTCATAAAATCCCTAGTGGTAAATTGGTTTTTTGGTCAATCTCATCAGTAAACCCAATACCGTAATAGGCAGCTTCAATCGTAATCTGTTCGATGATTTTGGCATTAAATTCCTCGAGTTCTTCGGCGGGAATCCAAAGTTCAGCATTTTCTTTTGAACCCACAATTTGCACTTCAAATTGCTTGATGTACTCGTCTTGTACTTCAAAGCGAGTCACAAAACCACAGGGCGGATTGTTGTGTTTGGTATTCCAGCCTTCGGCTATTTGCCGAGCGTATTCAAAGTTCAGCACAGGATAAAAAATAGGTTGGTCTGGCAAACGTGGCGGGAAAGCTCGAAAATCAGTTTTTGCGATTAACTGTAATTCTTGTAGTCCTACAGGTCGGAATAGAATCATGTTGCCTCCATTTCAGTACGCAGAATCTCTCGAGTTTCCATTAAAATAATTCCCAGCATGTTCTTGCCTGTGCCACTCGAGCCGCAACCCCAATAATGGTCATGGGTGGTATTTTCAATCAGTTCTTCGTTGCCCGTCTCGAGCAGAACCAAAGCAATCTCTGGGTGCTGCCTAAATTTTGCTAAGACCGCTTTTCGCATCACATCATCTTTGACTTCTTCCCAATCAGACCGTAACGGACGCGCTCTCGAGC
>JBEGTV010000175.1:0-5964 GCA_041179225.1 Deinococcota bacterium
CAATGGTACTGCGGTACTTGGCTCGAGTGTTAAAGTCATGGGCAGATTGTACAATAATTTTTCTTACTTGAACCTTGGCGTTTAGCACAAAGGCTGCACACACTTGACCAGATTTTGAGTCGGACTTGACAAGCCATACCTAAACGTTGCAAAATCTTTTGCATACCTATGCAATAAATTCTCTCTCGAGTCTTGGCGCTCGGTCTGGACGTGTTTTGTGGCAAAAAAACTAACTGAAAAACTACTTGGTTCGTACCGCATAGAAAACTCGGAAGTCGAAGCGCGGATTGTGCGTTTTGATAAACTGGTTAAAAATGGCATTCCTTTAATGTTTATAGACTCGAGCCTACCTGATCATCAGCGCATGAATTACGCGGTGATTGGCGATACGGCATCCGAAAACTCGGATTTTGAAGCAGCGATTACTGCGCCGCACAAATTTCAGATTGGAATGCTTTGCTGCCCACCAAATTCTGGTCCTGCGTATCACAGCCATGATTATTGTGAAATGTTTTTTGTGATGTCGGGGCGCTGGCGTTTTTACTGGGGTAACGACCCCGAAGGCGACCCTGAAGGCGAAGCGATTCTCGAGCCGTGGGACAGTATTTCCTTGCCGATGCACCTATGGCGTGGCTTTGAGAACATTTCTGATACCCCTGCGTGGTGTTTTGCGGTGCTAGACCCGCATGATCAGTTTAGAAGTAAAGACCCATACTGGTCTGAGCGCATTGTGCAGGAAGCCGCCAAATTGGGTTTCAAAGCCGATGCGAGTGGACGGATGATTAAACCCGAAGATTACGCTGTCCGAAAAGCCAAACTTGGCGCGAAACTCGAGAAAATGGTCAGGAAAAGTTTGAAGGCTCGTCCCAAAGCCAAGACCTTGAAGGCTCGAGTGACCAAAAAGAAGTAAGATTTTTTATGCTCGAGAATCCTTTGAAAAACCAATTTGCCCTTGACCAAGCTGTTCGTGTTGGTTGGCTGCATTTTGGTCATTCTTTTGTGGCAGAACTGATGGCGGCTCAGGGGTTTGATGCCTTGGTAGTGGATTATCAACACGCTCCGTATGGCATAGATACAGCCCTTTCATTGGTTGGGGCAGTCTCGAGAAGTGCGGCTGTGGCATTGGTGCGATCCTCTTGGAATGACCCGAGTGAAATCATGAAATTCTTGGATGCTGGGGCGCTCGGGATTATCTGCCCGATGGTCAATTCGGCACTCGAGGCACAGAGTTTTGTGGCAGCTTGTCGTTATCCGCCGCGTGGGATTCGCAGTTTTGGACCGACCCGAGCCGCACTGATTCATGGGGTGAGTTACGCCCAAAATGCCGATGATACGGTGCTGACTTTTGCAATGATTGAAACCAAAGCTGGTTTAGAGAACTTAGACAGTATTCTCGAGATTTCAGAACTGGACGGGATTTTTGTTGGACCCTCAGACCTCAATCAGTCGCTTGGTAAAGGTGCGAAACTCGATAGTCTCGAGCCAGAGTTCTTGGACATTCTCGAGAAAATTGCCCTGAAAACTAGAAACGCTGGTAAGCAAGTCGGGATTTTCTGTGGCTCGCCAGAGTACGCTTTGCAGATGCAAAAACTTGGTTATCGGTTTTTGGTGCTTTCCTCAGACTCGAGGTTGCTGGCTGCCGCCGCGAGAACTACACTCGAGACTTTTAAGGCTGGCTCAAGTCACAAACAAGCAGGTGGTTATTAGTGGCTCGAGTCACCAGTGTGGATTTAGCCTTAGAACTTGGGATTAGTCAAAGTACCGTCTCGAGGGCGTTGTCTAATGATGGGCGGATTGCCAGTAAAACCCGCGAAAAAGTTCAGCGCTTAGCTCAGCAAATGGGATACACCCCAAATGCAATGGCGCGGAGTCTTAGCACCCAGCAAAGCAAGTTAATTGGCATTGTGATGTCCGAGATGACCAGTCCATTTTATCCGTTTGTCTTGGAAAAGCTCACCTCTAAACTTCATGCACTCGGCTGGCGGGTGCTGCTTTTTAGCACCGATGCAGACCACGAAGTAGACGACCTCCTACCGCTTGTTCTCGAGTACCAGTGCGATGGTTTACTGATTGCCTCGGCGAGTCTATCCAGCCATATGGCAGAAACCCTCAGCCGTCATGGTACGCCAGTGGTCTTGTTTAACCGTTACGCCGCCGATGCCTCCTCGAGTGCTGTGTGCTGCGATAATCGTGGGGGCGGGCGTTTAGTGGCAGATTACCTGCTCGAGCGCCCTCACAGCCGTTATGCCTATATTGCAGGGCGCGAGAATACCAGTACCAACCGTGACCGTGAAAGCAGTTATACCGCTCGGCTCGAAACGGCTGGTTTTAGGGTGCAACGCGAAGCGGGAAACTTTACTTACGAAGCTGGATTTGCTGCCATGCAGCGCTTACTGGCACGGTCAGATGCACCCGATGCGATTTTTTGTGCCAATGATATTACTGCCATTGGCGCAATAGATGCGGCTCGAGAAAAGGGCATTGAGGTTGGTACAGAAATAAGCATTATTGGCTTTGATGACATTCCAATGGCAGCGTGGGGGGCGTACAACTTAACTACTATTCGCCAACCTGTCGAAATGATGATTGATTCAAGTTTACAAATTCTGCTCGAGGCAATCGAGAACACGCCAATTGGGAGTAATTTACGCTTTATTCCGGGTGTGTTAATCGAGCGCCGCAGTGTTAAAGAGCAGGTCAAAAGGTTAAAAAAAGGTTAGCGAGGAGCTTTATGAAACCATCAGAACAAGAATTGCTTGAGCGTAGCCAAATGATGGTGAATGGGCGTGACATCTCGAGTTTTAGCAGTCCAGAACGTCCACTCGAGCGCCGCCAAGCCTTGCAAGGCTTCGACTCGGATTATCCCGATTTTGTGGATTATATTATTCGTTGTACCCATAAAATTTGGGAAGAAAAAGCAATTGGTTTAATTTACACGCATTACACTCATAATTGCCCAATTTACATGACCGACACAACGATTTACGGACGCGAAGCGGTGGTAGAAGGTACACTAAAAACCCTAGCAGCCTTCCCCGATGCGCGGCTACACGGCGACGAAGTGATTTGGAGCGGCAACGACCAAGACGGCTTTCACTCGAGTCACCGCATCACTTGGACAGCCCGTAATACTGGCTATAGCCAGTACGGAGCGCCAACCAATAAACGCATTTTGCGGCGTGGAATTGCCCATTGTTTTGTGCGCCAAAACCGCATCACCGAAGAATGGTTGGTGCGTGACGAACTGGCACTGGTACGGCAACTTGGTTTACCTGAAATTGACCTCGCTAAACGCATGGCAAAAGCCGATGCAATCCGCAACGCCACCAGTCCAGTACAAATTGGAGTCCCCGAAATAGACCGTCTCGAGGGGCAATTACCGCCCAAATTACCAGTGCGCTCGAGTGAGTTTGATGTTGAAGATTTTGTGCAGTGTTACTTCCAAGAAATCTGGAATTGGCGGCTTTTGAATCGGGTCAAGGATTATTACACGCAATCCCCAACGGCGTTTGTCTCCACAGCCCGAAAACTCGAGGGCATCAGTGCTTACCAGCATTTTGTACTGAGCTTGCTGGCGGCTTTTCCTGATGCTGGTGTGAGCGTAGACCATATCTGCTACATCGGCACGGGCTTAAACCCCAAAATTGCGGTGCGTTGGACGTTTCAAGGTACGCACCTCGGCACTGGTTGGTACGGAGAACCCAGTGGGCAACGCATTAAATTACTTTTCATTAGCCACTTTGAACTTGAGAACGGACGAATCGCAAGGGAGTACACGGTATTTGATGAATTTGCATTACTAAAACAAATCCATGCTCCAGCCGCAGGTGAGATATGAATAAAGTCGCGGCTGTCACGGGTGCATCTCGAGGCATTGGGCGAGCGTGTGCTTTAGAACTTGCCAAAGATGGTTTTGATATTGCCTTGATTGGGCGTACCCTCGAGTCGTTAGAAGCTGTTGCACTGCAAGTCAAAGCCTTAAACCGTATGGCTTATGTGATTCCGTCAGACGCAAGCAATCTCGAGTCATTAAAAGCTGCTTTGCATAGTCTGCCACGCTTGGATGTGCTGGTTAATAATGTGGGTACGAACATCCCAGAGCCGTTTCTCGAGGTTTCAGAAGCCCATTTTGATCAGATTTTTCTTTTGAATGTCAGAACCACTTTTTTTATTTCGCAAATCGCGGTGCAAAAAATTCTCAAGCATCATGAGGGTGGCGTTATCATCAATATCTCTTCACAAATGGGTCATGTTGGAGCGCCAAACCGTACCGTGTACTGCGCCAGTAAACACGCGCTCGAGGGTTTTACAAAGGCACTAGCGGTTGAACTTGCGCCGCAAAAAATTCGGGTGGTCAGTGTTGCACCAACTTTTATTGAAACCGATTTAACCCGTCCGATGCTCGAGAACCCAGATTTTCAAAATACAGTTATCTCGAGTATCCCACTTGGTCATTTAGGTACACCCGAAGATGTGGCTCATGCTGTGACATTTTTAGCATCACCCAAAGCAAATTTAATTACGGGAACAAGTTTACTCGTAGATGGCGGTTGGACTGCTCGTTAAAGGAATTTATGGAATATATTAAAAAACCGCCACCCACACCCAAAGCCGTTGCCCAAGAAATTAAAGATACGGTTTCGGAAATTATCTTAGCCGTTGAAACCCAAGGCTTAGCCGCCGTGCGTCGCTACTCGCAACTGTTTGATAAGTGGTCGCCACCGAATTTTCGCGTTTCAAAAGATGATATTAAGTCAGCGCTCGAGAGTACGCCCGAAGATTGGCAGATGCACATTGCATGGTTACAAACGGAGGTCAAGCGCTTTGCTGAGTTGCAAAAAGCCACCCTGACCGAATTTGAAGTCGAGACTCACCCTGGTATTCATTTGGGGCAGAAGCAAATCCCTGTCTCGAGTGTCGGGAGTTATAGTCCTGGTGGGCGGTATCCGCTCATTGCCTCGAGTGCCATGACCGTGGTTGTGCCTAAAGTTGCGGGGGTCAAACGGGTTGTGGCTAGTGCGCCGCCGAAAGACGCAAAAGGGATTTACGCGGCGCAACTTTTTACCATGCACACTTCAGGCGCAGATGAAATTTATAGTATTGGTGGGGTGCAAGCAATGGCGGCGATGGCGTTTGGTGTACCAGAGCTTGAACTCGAACCAGTAGACATGATTGTTGGCGCAGGTAACGCTTATGTTGCCGAAGCTAAACGACAGTTATTTGGTGTTTGCGGTATAGATTTACTAGCAGGACCAACCGATATTTTAATCATCGCCGACGAAAGTGCTGACCCGTACACGGTCGCCATAGATTTACTGGGGCAAGCCGAACATGGCTTAAATAGCCCCGCCACGCTGATTACCACTTCTCGAGGCTTGGCACTTGAGGTCGAAGAATTGGTGCTTAAAATTCTAGTGGATTACCCAACCAAGGACGTAGCTCAAATTGCTTGGCGTGACTGTGGCAGCATTATTATTTGCGAATCGGATTTGGAAATGGTGCAAGTTTCTGATCAGTTTGCTCCGGAGCATCTCGAGGTTCAAACCCAAGACCCAGATTGGTTTTTGGCACGGCTACAAAATTATGGTTCTGTCTTTTTGGGTCACGAAGCGACTGTGGCGTATTCGGATAAAGCGATTGGAACAAATCATGTGCTGCCTACTGGCGGCGCAGCACGGTACACGGGCGGTTTGTGGGTTGGTAAATTCACCAAAACCGTGACCTACCAACGTTGTACCCCCGAAGGTAGCCGCACGGTTGCACCTCATGCGGCGGCAGTGGCTCGAGCCGAATTGATGTTTGGACACGCGCTTTCTTGCGATATAAGACTTAAAAAACAGGATTTATTGTAGTTTGGTTTTGCAAATTGCATACGCTTGCATTAGAATGTCGGCTTACGTCAAAAGATCAATCTCGAGTCAGAAGGCTCATTGTTTATGGTATTACCCCTCAAAAAGAGGTTTG
>JBEGTV010000176.1:0-5932 GCA_041179225.1 Deinococcota bacterium
TTTTCTCGAGCGTTTGCCAACCACTGGCGAACAGGGCTTTTTGAGCAACAGTTTGATACATAAAAATCTCCTAAAGAAGTTTTGAAGTATGCAAGGCTATCAGTTTTTAAGCGTTTTTCACAGGTCAAATTATTGTAAACAGAGTTCAGGGTAAGCATTTTAACTCTTGGAAAACAGGTTCTACTTTGCTACTATTTCTGGTATGTTCACGACTTTTCTCAATCCTTTTACAGATTTTGGATTTAAGAAAATCTTTGGTGAGGAAGCATCTAAGCCTCATTTAATTGATTTTCTCAATTCGTTGTTGCCAGAAGAAGCCCAGATAAAAGACCTTAGTTTTAAGAATCTCGAGCAGCTACCCGCCATCGAAAATGAACGCAAAGCGGTTTACGATATTTACTGCCAAGGTACAAATGGCGAGTATTTTATTGTTGAAATACAAAAAATAAAACAAGACTTTTTCAAGGACAGGACACTTTTTTATGCGACTTTTCCGATTCAGCAGCAAGCTCAAAAGGGAGCTTGGGATTTCAAACTTGCACCTGTGTACTGTATTGCTGTTTTAGATTTTACCTTCGATGATGACCGCGCAAATTCTCATGAAGTGGTGCATAAAGTTTATCTTAAAGACCAACATAATAATATCTTCTCTGACAAATTAACACTGATGTACCTCGAGATGCCGAACTTCAAAAAAGGACTCGAGGAATTGGAAACCCGACTTGATAAATGGCTTTTTTTCATTAACAACCTAGATGATTTACAAAGTATTCCAGAATTACTTAAAGATGAAGTGTTCAACAGTGCCTTTGAAGTGGCAAAATACTCTAAACTTGACCAAAAAGGCAGAGATATGTACGAGTACAGCCTAAAAATTGTTAGGGATAATTATGCGACTCAAAAAACAGCTTTTCGTGAAGGCAGGGATGCAGGGATTGCTGAGGGTAAAGCTGAGGGTAAAGCTGAAGGTGAAGCCATTGGGGAAGCTCGAGGCAAATTAGAAACCAAACTCGAGATAGCCAAAAACCTAAAAGCCGCAGGGCTAACGCTCGAGCAAATCCAAACCGCTACAGGATTAAGTGCTGAAGAATTACAAGATATTGGGATTTTCTAAGACTCGAGACAGGACGCAGGCATTCACTAAAAACGGTAGGCAGAGTCTACCTTACACATCTCAAAAAACTTCAAAATAAGGCTTTAGCACCTCGAGTGCCGCTTCTCGAGCCTTTTTTGCTACGCTGAGCGGGTTTTGTTGCCAGTAATCGGGGCGGAAAAGTTCGATTGCACAGTTTCCGTTGAACCCAATTTTTTGTAATCTCGAGCAAATCTCAAATACGGGTGCAATGCCATGACCGGGCAGCACTCGCATTGAATCTACATAGGCTTCTCTTGCTGTATCTTCGACATCATCCAAGTGAAAACCGTAAATCAGGCTTGGCTCGAGGGTGTCTATTTCTTCGAGTCTACCGCCGCCAATTGCAAAATGGGCAATGTCAAAAACCATGCCGATGTTGTCGCAAGCGGCGCGTTCAATGATTTCTGCGGCACCTCTGGGGGTGCGGACGCTGTACCAAGAACTGCCGATAAATTCAAATGCCAGTTGAATGCCGTGTGGTTTGGCAACGCCTGAGAGTTCACGCAGCACCTTGACGTGTTCAGTCACAATGGTTGCCCAACTCGTTTGCAATTCGGGTTTGAAACTGGGGATAACCGCAATGGCTGGGCTTCCAATCACTTTGGCGATTTGACACAACTGTTCGCAGCGCTCGAGCAGGCTTGAAAATTCCGCGCCACGAAAGGCAATTGATTCAATCGAATTGAGTGTCTTAGGGGCGATTTTATGATGTTCAAATAAGGTTTTTAGTTCTGTCACAGAATGCTTTTCTAAGTACACATCGAGTTTATCTGTCCAAATCTCGAGGGCAGAGTACCCAGCTTCTTGGCTGTTGCGTATATCCGCCTCGAGTGTCGCGTTGATGGTGGTTGCACCGTGAAAAGCAAGCTGCATGGGTTTCTCCTTAAAACAGGACGAACACAGGGGTTCGTCCCTACGAACAAATCCTAAACGTAATCCACAACCAAAACTCGAGTTTCAGGCGGTAGGTTTTCGGGTGTGATTTCAACTTGGCTCGAGCAAGCAAAATCTATGTCGTCGTCATTAAAATAATCGAGAAAATTGGTAATCCAGTATGTATTGCGTGGTTTATACGTTAGGGTGCGAAAGTGCATTGGAATAACCAATTTTGGTTTGACCTGCTGAATCACGGTTTGTAAGTCGTTTAACGCGAGGGTCGGGTGTCCGCCTATCAAAGCAAGTAATACATCTATACCACTAAAAAACTCGAGTTGGGCAGGGGAGAGGGCATTGCCAATATCGCCCATGTGTCCAATGTGAATGCCATCCATTTGAATGCGGTACATGCCGTTTTGGTCGGGGTCGTGTTCGTTGTGGTTGAGTGCTTCCATGGCTTGTATGGCACGAAATTCTATGTTTTTCTCGAGCCGAACTTTAGCATTTTGGGCTAACTCGAGGGCGTTAATCGTGAGGTGCGAACCCGGTACTAATTGCTCGTTGCAGTGGTAGGAATCGTTGTCACTCGAGATGATCACAATGTCGCTTGATTCGGTGAATGGTTTGTAACCAGCTAAATCTGGGTTGTACGGGTCGGTGATGACTGAAACACCCGCTTGGTTGGTTAGTCTAAAACTGGCGTGTCCGTACCATGTCAGTTTCACAATGCCCCCTCGGGTTCAGAATTGGGCAGTAAAATAATTTTTGCATCGGTGCGCGACTCGAGCCGCTTAAAAGCCGTTTTTGCGTCTCGTAGTGCCATTTGAGCGCTGACCATCGGGCGCATATCGAGTTTACCCGATGCCATCAGGCGGATAACATTGGGGAACGTGCCGTGTCCGGCGTGTCCGAGTGAACCAGCCAATTGCACGCCGCGCACTTGGTAATGCTCGAGCGATAGGCTGGTTGGTTTTTCGGAACGTCCAATATGGGCAATGGTTGCTCCAACCGCCAGACTCGAGGTGAGTGGGGTAAGCGTGTGCAGTGGTGCGCCAGCAGCTTCAATCACAAAATCCACGCCATGACCACGGGTTAGCTCGAGCAGCGCAGCATTTAAGTCTAGTCCTGATGGGTTAAGGGTGGTGGTTGCCCCAAGTTTACGGGCAATCTCGAGACGTGGTTCTGAGACATCGAGCGCAATAATTTGCGATGCACCAGCCGCTGCCGCCAATGCCACTGCCGCTAAACCAATCGGACCGCCACCAAAGACTGCTGCATACGCACCAGGTTTCCACGTCGAAAGGCGATTAAACATTGCATGGTACGAGACTCCAGTGGGTTCAACCATCGCGCCGAGCAGCATCGCTTGGCGCTCACTGCCTAGGCGCTCGGCAATCTCCTCGAGTTTCCAGCAGTATTTGGCTTTGACAGCAACGTACTCTGCCATTGCGCCGGGTGTGGTAAAGCCAATTTCTTCCATTTGGGTGCAGTGATTAACCAGTCCTCGGCGGCAAGCATCGCACGTGCCGCACCAATTGACTTCTTCAACCGCGACCAAATCCCCGACACGTAAACCGCGTACATCCTTACCAATTTCGGTGATTCTTCCGCTAAATTCATGACCCAAAATGTTCGGAAATCGGGTCAGACCAGGATACAAAATATACCCATCCGCACCAGCTTCGTACATGTGCATGTCCGAGCCGCAAATACCGACAGCACAGACCTCTAACAGCACTTCATCGGCGGCACATTCAGGGTCTGGCAGTGTGCCAAGCTCGAGCCGAGGGTTATGCCAAACACTCGAGCCAGACTTGACTTTACGGGTCTCGAGTTCAAAGTCAGATAATTGATAATTGGGTTTTGGTTTCCAGTCTGCCAGTAATTGTAATGCCTTCATGATTGACCTCCGAGGGTTGTTGGTTTGCAAAGAGTATCAGATATGATATATGATTTCAAGCATGGCAAGACGCGCCGAACCCAGACCAGAACTGAACTTAGATGCTGCTGCCATCTCGAGTAACCGCACCGATGGTGTTTTTGACGCAATCAAATCCGCGATTGTGACCCAAACCTTAATAAGCGGTACGCCCTTAATCGAACAGCACTTGGCAGAACAATTTGGAGTCAGCAAAACCCCTGTGCGCGAAGCCTTACTGCGGCTTTCTAAAGAGGGCTTGGTGAAGCTCGAGAACACCCGAGGCGCAAGCGTGGTCAAACTCACGCCACAAGAAATCCGCGATATTTTCGAGATGCGGCTTTTTTTAGAGCCTCTCGCCCTCGAGCAGAGCGCCAAATTTATTGGCAAACCCGAGTTAAAAACCTTAGACCAACTGCTCAAAAAGTCCGAAAAAGCCATTGCACAAGCCGATTTTATCAGTCTCAGTCAATTGAACATGGGTTTCCACCGTGGGTTGTACGCCCTTGCGCCCAATCAATTGTTGGTTGGCTGGTTAGACGGGTTATCAAACCGCCGCCGCTTGTTATCGGTGCAGGGTTGGCAGCGCGAGAACCGCAGTTTAGAAGAATGGCAAGAACACCGCCAAATCCTAGATGCCGTCCAGAACAAGGATATTGACCTCGCCAAACAATTATTAACCAATCACATCAAGCGATTCTCGAGTCTACTCGAGCTTTAGGATTTGGTATTAAATTCGTTCCCGATTATGAGAAAGCCATCCCATCTTGTTTTACAGGGAGACCACAAGGGTCTCCCCTACAGCACGGCGTTTTTTCGTAGGGGAGGGGCTTGTCCCCTCCCAGCAACTCACGGATTTTATTAAATCCCAAGTCCATAAGGAGTTTTTATGCAAGGAATAGTTCCCATTGTATTTGTCCCATTCGACGACCACGGCGATATAGACGAAGCTGGTTTACGGCGTGTGGTGCGTTTTGAACTCGAGGGCGGGGCGGACGGTATTGGCATTAACGGCTTTGCTTCCGAAGCCTATAAATTAACCGACCAAGAACGGGCGCAAACCGCCAAAATCGTGGCTGATGAAGTCGCCAATCAAGTGCCGCTTATCATCGGAATCGCGGCTGGTAGCACCGAAGCCGCTTTAACCCAAATGAAAAATTTCGAGTCGCTAAACCCTGATGTCTACATGGTTTTGCCACCCGCTACTTTTGATTACATCCCAGAATCTTTAGTCGAGCATTATGTGACCCTCGCCAATTCGAGCAGCATCCCAATCATGATGCAGCACTCACCGCACATCGCGCAGTATTCACACATTGCACTCGAGACGCATCACCTCGCAGAGATGGCAAACCGAGGCACGGGGGTGGCTTACTTTAAGATTGAAGGACCCGGCGCACCGACACGCATGAAAGCCCTAAAACCACTGATTCCAAGCCGCACCCAACTCTTTGGCGGGGTCGGCGGAATTAGTTTTCTCGAGGAATTAGAAGTTGGCGTGGGTGGTGTAATACCGGGTGTGGGTTTCAACGAAGTTTTTCACTCAGCATGGCAGGCTTGGAAAAATGGCGACAAGACTCGAGTGCATGAAATTTTAACGCAGTACCAACCGCTCGTAAATGCCGTTTCGATCAAAGGACACGAATTTTCGCTTCATGCCCGAAAACACCTTGCTAGGCGGGCTGGGTTAATCTCGAGTAGCAAAGTACGCAGCCCGACTGTTGCGCCTACAACCAGCGAACTCGAGTTTGTGCTGCAAGCAGCTGATGCGTTTACTTTAAGAATATCGAGAAAATAATTGGGGAACTTTTTCAGAAGAAAACTGAATTTATGTTGTTCTAAAGAGCGAATACAAGGTTCGCTCCTACGGATTTAGGGGTGGATTTGCGTTTAAGTATTTTGTGATGACTGGTTCAGATTCTTTCCAGACAAATTCGAGAGGCTCAAGTGCCTCTTTGAGTGCATGAGCCTGTTGTTGCAAAATCAATTTATCTTGTTCCCAA
>JBEGTV010000177.1:0-5881 GCA_041179225.1 Deinococcota bacterium
CTATTCAAAGGAATAAGTTAAATCTCGAGTAACATTCCCGCAATCAGGGCGGCCCGTGGCGCGAGGCTTGGAATATCAATGTACTCGAGTTCTTTTTGGTGGGCGTTCGCCCCAAACGCACCAAAGCCGTCTATGGTCGGGGACAGCCTTGCGGTAAAGTTGCCATCCGAACCGCCACCGACTCGAGCCGCTCCGGGGTTAAAGCCTAGAGCATTGGCTATTTTTTGGGCTTTCTCGAGTAAAACCCAAGTGCCGTTAGAGGGTTCCATGGCTGGACGGTTGAGTCCATCGAGGATTTCATACGTTGTGCCATCGAGTGGTTGGATTTTACGAATTGCTTCGTCTACTCGAGTCGCTTCTTCGCTTGTCCAAACTCGGATGTCTATTTCTAGGTACACTTCGTCGCAGACAACATTCATGGCACTGCCGCCTTTGATGACATTTGGTCCTAAGGTTGTGCCTTTGGCTAAATCTTGGAGTTTAATCAACTCGGCAATTAAATGGGCGGTACTGACAAGGGCATTGCGTCCATTTTCGGGTTCTGTGCCTTGGTGTGCGGCTTTGCCCCTGATAAAAACTCGGTAGCCGCCCACGCCTTTACGGGCAACTTTGAGGTCTCCGTTTAGGTGTGGTGGCTCGAGAACCAGCACGGCTTTTGCACCCGTAGCAAGTCCTTCAATATAGGGTCGCCCCGCATGACTGGCAATTTCTTCGTCTGGTGTGACCAGAAAATCCACGGTGCAACTCGGGCGTTGCCCATTTTCAAAAATGGCTTTTAATGCCCAGATTGCTTGGACAATTCCGGCTTTCATGTCGTAACTGCCCGGCGCGTAAACTTTATCGCCTTCGACTCGCCAATTGTCTTTCCAAGTGCCATGTGGGTAGACCGTATCGGCGTGTCCCATCAGCAGCACACGTTCACTCGAGACTCCCGGGATTTGAACGTGCAGAATATCGCCTAGTTCGTGGGAATGGCGTTTGACCGTGCCGTACTGCTCGAGCATTACTTGGATTTCATCTTGGACTTTGTTGATGGCTGGTGCGTCTCGAGATGGCGACTCGAGACGCACCAAATTTTCGATGTCACTGAGCATGGCGTTGGTGGATTGACCCAAAAAAGTATAGATTTCTTGCATGGTGCATTCTAACAGACTACAAAGAAAAAACAGGGCGAATAAATCGCCCTGTTCGTCGCCAAAATTTAAGCAAAGGCTTGTTGCAAACTTGACTATGCAAAGGCTTGTTGCAAACTTGGCATTTGCCTTGAAGCGAGGTAACGCACTGTGCTTGGCACACTTGGCGCAGTCACAATTAAGGCAAGAGCGCTGGTATCGTTAATGCGGCTAACGAATAAGCTCTTACCTTGGTACTCGAGTGAGAAGCTGTGAAGGTCTACACCACCCAAGTTAATGCCTAAGCCATTGGAAATACTGGTCAGGGTTCGGACATATGTGCCAACCAATGGGGCTTCATCCAGTGGTTTACCATGTTCTGCTAACACACTGGCATCCACAGTGGTGGCAACAATGAGTACCGTTTCGACTTCTGGTTTCTCGAGGAATGGGGCGAGGTGCGAAGTAAAATCTACGCCATGTCCAGTTTTTAGGACTCGAACTTCGGGGATAACCACGGCTGGAGCAGTGAGTTGCACTTCGACAGTCTGTGCTTCTGTTTGGGCTGCCGCCGCTTGTCCACTTTTAGCAAGGGCTGCGTCTATGCGTGGGAACAGGTCTTCTGGGGTGAATGGTTTAGACACCACGCCCTCTGCCCCAGCTTCTTTGGCTTGGGCAGTTACTGCCGAATCCACAATGCCACTGATTAACAAAATTGGGACGTTACGGAAACGATCAAGACTTTTTAGACGAGCCGTTAATTCAAATCCGTTCATGTTTGGCATGACCACATCAGCAATGATTAAGTTCGGCACATCACCCGCAATCAGTTCCATGGCATGTTCGGCACTCGAGGCGCTTAACACACTGTATTGGCGGGGTGATAAAAGGCGCTCAAGGGCTTTACGAACACTTACTGAGTCATCTACAATCAGGATTTTCATTTTTTGTAACTCCTATGCTGCGTTATTGCCATAACTTTATCGGGTGACACTCTCAAAATTAGCCAGTTCCATTAACAGTTGAAACAGAGATTTGCGGATGGTTCGGGTTTGCAGGTCAAGTGCGTCTGGCTCGAGTTTTTCAAATGAAAAGTGTCCTTGCACAGCATGGCTGGCTTGTCCAAAGAGCCGAATTACGGCTTCTTCGCCAATTCGCCCATTGTACTCGGCATGGGTGGGTCTGCCTTGTGAAAAATAAATCCCGCCATATGCCCCATCCATATGAATTAAGAGTTTTCCGGTGCTGTTGGATTTGGCTAACCACTGCACCAAGTTAAGCAAGTCAGCATCATCTAACGAACCGCCAATGCTTGGAGCGCGTTCTTGGCTGGCTCGGACTTCGGAATGCACTTGGTTAAAAACTTCTTGAACAAGGCGTTTGGCAATTAAGGCTACATCATTGGGGTTGGAATTGGGGTTCATGACAAGATCGTGTTTTCTCATTTCAAATTCGGCTGGTTTTTCGGCAGCCAGTAAAATAAAACCAGTGGTGACAAGACTTGGGTCGCCACGTACAATTTCGTGCAAGTCACAACCTGTCATGTCCGAAAGCTCGCACTCTGAAACAATCACATCGGGTTGGGAACGCTCCAAAATGCTGGCGGCGTGCATGGCAGTTGGTGCAATTTCAACTTCAAAATCATTGATCCGCAATGGCGACTCGAGACTCCGCACTCGGTTTTGGTCAGCGCTGACAATCATGGCTTTCATCGGAAATCACCCATGCGAGACTGGTTCAGATCACCCATGCGAGACTGGTTCAGATCACCCATGCGAGACTGGTTCATGCGCTCACCGCTTCGGCACGAACTCGAGTCAAAAAGCGTTCCAGACGGGTTTCATCAATCGGTTTAGAAAAATACTCTGATACCCCTAGGGCAAGGGCAAATTCACGGTGTTTATCCGAAGCCCGAGTAGTAAGCATAGCCACAGGTAGTTTAGCAAATGCTGGGCGGCGGCGCAGTTCGTCGAGTAATTCAAAGCCGCTTTTGCGTGGCATCTCGAGATCAGTGATAATCGCGTCAAATTCGGCTTCGCTGGTCATGAAATTCAAGGCTTCTTCACCATCGGCGGCGGTAGTGACATCGCAACCCATACGGGTCAGTAACCCAGAGACCACTTTACGCACTGATAAAGAATCGTCTACCAATAGCATTCGGGTTCGGCGAGTTGCGACAATTGTATTTGGGGCTTGGATTTCGCCGCGCTCGAGTTTAGCTAGCCCGTTTGGGTCTAGCATTAAAATAACCTCGCCTTCAGCACTGACCGAAGCACCAGACAAATGAGCAATTTGGTCAAAAGGCGCATCAAGTTGACGCACCACGGCTTGCTCGAGTCCAATCATTGCGTCTACTTCGTAAGCTAAACGTCCGACTTCGGATTCTAGGATCATCACCACAATGCGTTTGGTATCGTTAATGCTGCGTGGTAACTCGAGAATATCGGCGAGGTGACTCAACACAAAACTCTCGCCTTGAAAAACAAATTGGCGTTCGATACTGCCATCGAACAAAGTCGTTTGTATAATATCTCGTGAATCCAAGCTGCGTAATGCCCGCACAGTTTCGGCAGGCACAGCATAATGCTCGCCAGAAACTTGAATCCCAAGAATATCGGAGACAATTAAGTTGGCTGGGATACGCAGACTAAAACGAGTTCCAAAGCCATTTTCGGTTTGAATACTGACCGCGCCTTTTAAGCGGCGAATGTTACTCGCCACTACGTCCATACCGACTCCTCGCCCTGCACGGTCAGTAACATTTTTAGCCGTGCTTAAACCGGGTAGGAAAATCAGTTCGGCTGCCATTTCATCGGTCATGCTGTTCACTTCATCTTGGCTTTTTAAGCCACGTTCAACCGCACGGCGACGCACCGCTTGTAAATCTATACCCACACCATCGTCTTGAACTTCGAGTACCAAATTAGCTCCACGCCGCATGGCAGTGATTCTCAGAACACCTTGGGCTTCTTTACCAGCACGACGGCGCACATCAGGGGCTTCAATACCATGAATTACAGCATTATTAACCAGATGAGTAAATGGGTCTACAAGATTTTCCAAAACTAAATTATCAATTTCAACATTTTCGCCACTCAGTTCTAATTTGACCATTTTACTGACCGCTTCGGCAGTGGTTCGCACTTGTCGCCGTAAACGTTGGTATAACCTTGAAAGCGGCACTAAACGCAAACGCCCTGCCTCGAGCCGCAAAGAACGGGTCAGTTTTTCAAAGTCTTGGGTTTCGCGCTTAAAGCCCTTCCCAATTTCCTCGAGTTCCATTTGCAACTCGCTGATGTCAGCGGTCAACTCGGCAACACCACGGGCAATTAAACTGGTGTCATCGTAACGATCAAATTCAAGTTCGGAGAACATGGCGCGTACATCTTCAATTAATTGGCTTTGTGGTTCGTTTAAGTTATCCATTTCTGGCTCAGGATTTTCTGCCATGAACTTAGGATTGCCAAAGCGTTCGGTAATATCGGCACTGGTTTTTTCTAAACGCACTCGGCTACCCACCAAGAGTTCGTTGAGTTCTTCGATTCGTTTAGAGAAATTATCAAAACGCGCCCGAGTCAATAAGACTTCACCCGATAAATTCAGCACCCGTTCCAAACGATTTAAGCCAACTCGCAAGGTTACGTTAGCCGTTGGTTCGGGGGTATCGGTTTGAACTGGCGCTGGAGTGACAGAAGTCAATTGGATTTGTGGGGCAGCCGAAACAATTTCTGCTTGGACGACCTGCGCTCCAAGAATCAAATCAAGGGCTTGATGTGTACCTTCAAGTGCGCCATACAAAGCAACTTCACGCCCTTCAGCCGTGGCAATCATTCTCGATAAAGCATCAATACCTTGGGCAACAGCATTACCAAATTGGTCATTCCAGTCAATGTTACCATCTCGTACCAAAACCAGCGCATCCTCGAGACGATGGGCTAGCTTACCCAAAGGGTTGCAACCAACCGAGTAACTCGCGCCTTTGACCGTGTGAAAACCACGAAACATTTCATCTAATGATGATTTAGGAGCTTGATTATCCAAGGTTTCTAAGCCGTGAGCGACCAACTCTAGGTTCTCGAGAACTTCAGGCGCAAAGTATTCCCAAACCTCGGGTTGATAGCGAAAATACTGACGCAATTCATCCACCAATTGATCGGCTGCACTGGTTTTGACCACAGGTTCTACACTGGTTTTGACCACAGGTTCTATACTGGTTTTGACCACAGGTTCTGCACTGGTGTTCGCTGTTGGTTCTTCAAATTGAACCCCTGCTAGCACTGCTTCTAGGTCTGGGTCGAGTTCATCAATAAAGCCCATGCTGGCACCCATTTGGGCTTCGCTGCGCTTAAAATTGGTCGGATTTTTAACCAATAAGCGTTGCAGCAGGTCTCCTCCACCCAAAGCCGCCAATGCCAAACCGGGTTCGCCTTCCTCACCAGTGGTTTGGATTCGTTCTAAAGCTTCGGATAAGACCGCCGTAACCTGAGCCGAAAAATCCAGAGCAAGTCGGCGTTCATCTGCCATGAATAAATGAGCGCTTTCAAAAACACGCTCTAATAAACCCGCCAAGCTCGAGACCTCACCATATTGGTATAAACCAGCACTGCCTTTTAAGCGATGCGAAGCCACCACCAGTCGGCGCATACCATCTGGATGCACCATCAAAAACGGGGCTGACTCAAGCTCGCCAGTGGTTTCCCAGGCTTCGCTTAAGAAACTTTCGATTAAATCTTGGGGACGGGTGGCTGTCATGATTTATGTGGGCAAGC